>CAZWME010000423.1:0-5252 GCA_964634515.1 uncultured Pirellulales bacterium
ACCCGGACCTGTCGCCAGAGCACATACGACAACGCTGTGATTTGCAACTGCAACGTATGGGCCTTGAGACAATAGACCTTTATCTGCTTCATATGTTCGATCCGCTGACACCTTTAGCGGATATAGCCGGGACCTTGGATTCACTGAAGAAGCAGGGAAAGATACGCAGTTATGGTGTGAGCAATCATACGACTGAGCAGCTTCGGGCGCATCGTCATTTCGGTAATTATGACGCGGTTCAACCGCTTTACAGTCTGATTGATACTGAAATCGAAAGTGACCTGTTACCTTATTGTGAGGCGGAAAATATCGGCGTAATGGTTTATTCGCCTATGCACAAAGGACTGCTCACGGGGAAATACACCGGCAATGAAACCTTTACAGATTTCCGAAAGCATCTCGGTGAATTTCAAAGCGAACGATTCCAGGCAATTGCAGCGGCAGTGCAAAGCCTTGCGTCACTTGCGAAGAAGTATGATCTTTCCATATACCAGCTTGTCCTGGCAGCTACTCTGATGCACCCGGGTATTGACGTAGCCATTGCCGGAATCAAGAATCCGTCCCAAATTACCGAAGCTTTAGGAGCCATGGGTAAAACAATTTCGCGGGATGATTACTTCACTGTTCGCAAGACTCTTGCTATAGGCGGCATTTCAAAGATACAAGATGCCGGCGGAGAGAAGAAATAGCAAACTTTGCGTTTGGCAATCCTATATTATGTTTCTCTCTGATATTGTCCACCTAACCCGCTGGGACCTATACTTACCAAAGGAATTTTTACAAAATCATCGGAACGATGAAGGATTCTTTTTTGCCTGCTTTTCACATTAACCGGTTTAGACAAGATTTTTCTTTTAACATACTCAAACTCCTTAAGGGTCATATTGCCTATATAACGGCACAAATTTGCCCATTGGGCCGGGTCTATGCCTTCAGACAGCTCGCACCATACGCATGTTTCAGCAATAGAGGGTTCCGAGAACAGGAGTCCTTGAGATACCATAGGCTTATCTCCTTAAATAATAAATCAGTCATAATTATTATTTAGAAGGGCTTAGGTTTGACTTACTTGACAGAGGTCGGTTCCACCCTTGGAACACTAAAATATATATCGCCAAATAAGTCGTTGAAATATTAATCTAACTTTGAGCTTTCTTAAAAATAATCCTTGGTCCGGAAATCAATTAAGCCGGAAATCTATAACTCAAAATAATGCTCGAATTTTCTATTTGAATTGCCTGCCAATGCTATATATAATAGAATAACAAATTATTCAGGAAGACAAGCCATGAGTAAATCAAGAGCTTTCACTCTTATAGAGCTTCTCGTTGTCATTGCCATCATTGCCATTCTAATGGGGATATTGATGCCGGCGCTTAAAAAAGCACGAAACCAGGCACAAAGCTCAGTATGTCAGGGAAATCTCAAAAATTATGTGTACGCAGTACAAATGTATGCACAAGACTACGATGACAGATTCTGCCACCCTGGCAGTTGCTATTTCTCCCAGCTTGAACCGTACCCCGGAGAGGCAGGTGATCGGTGGAAACGCTGGTGCAATGGAAACGTATATCTGAGGGAACATCCGGAATATGCCAGCGAATTCTTTAAATATTTGGCCGAGGCGCGTGCGCTAATCTGCCCAACGTTTAAGCGCCTGGCCAAAAGCACGCGTTTTCACTCGGACTTCGCAGATGAGAGCGATGGTGTCGAAAACTATATGCCATGGTACAACTACAGCATGAACGCCTACCTCGGTATGAAGGACGGTAAATGGGGTGTGCTCAAGACTCTGAATGTAAAGAACCCGGGGCAGGTTTTTTCCTTTGCGGACGAGGGCTGTCTGATAAAGCCGGGCTATTTCAGACAGGGACTCAACGATACTGCTCTGTATCCTGTCTGGCCAACGAGCGAAGCACCAAGCTGGGTTGAAAGAGCCGGCAATAAATGGAACGTCAGGCCGGGCCCAGCATCCGAAGGTGGTTCAGGTGAATTTACTGATGCCATAGCCGGCTTTCACAATGCGCCTTCATCGGATCCAATAGGAGGGAAAGGAAACGTTGGATTTCTCGACGGCCATGTAGGGGCCCACCCCACAGAAGAGTCATTCGCACTGGCCTGGCCTTATTAGAATCAATCGATAAAGAGTTACTATCTTTGTTTCGGAAGTTGATTAGCCTTAAGAACTAATACAGATTCAGAAACATCATCGGATGAATTGGCAATTTCTTTAACGCCGCTAAGGTCATTGGATAACAGCAAAATATTCTTAGTAAGGGAACCATTAAGATCAAGAAATAATTCCGTGAGATTCGGCGGCCGGCAGTTACGAATAAAGATATTCCGTGAGTTTGTACATCGAATCATTCCAGCCGCCCTTGAGGCAAAGGGGGCATCCAGGGAATCGATAACAGCTTCATCCACATCATCAAATACTATAGCATGGCGATAATCCTCAGATGAGGTCTCTAATCGGACATTTTGGAATTTTAATCCTTTTACATGACGGCAAAAGAATCCATACGCAGGAACTGTGCCGAACATGACACTTTCAGGGTAACTTGTCGGCTTTTCGGGGATTTCGCGGGAAGCATCTTCCTTCTTGCCTGTGCCATCGAATCCTAAATGAATATTGTTAAGTATTATGTTCTCGATGTTATGGCTCGGCAAACCTGTGATCGAACAACCGATTTGGGAACAGTCTGTCGCAATGATGTTACTAATGATGACATTTCGAAATTTTCCGATATCAGGTTTCGACTGTTCCTTTTCATAAAGGCGGGCGCGGTTTCCCAGCCGCATGAAAATCGGAACCGTCACGCCTTTTATGGTCAGGTTGGATATTGCCACTCGGTCGAGAACGCCGCCATCGACGATTTCCAGGGCAACACCTGCCAATCCTCTTTGGCGTCCATATATAACTTTGGAATAGCGGGGAGAGCATATCGTACAGTTGGTAATATTTATGTTCTGAAATCCGCCGCCGGACTCTGTTCCCATCTTGATAGAATTACAGTGGCTGCTTACGATGCAATCGGAGATAGTAATGTTTTCACAAGGATTAAGAGTGAGACTTTTCAATACAATGGCATCGTCGTCAGAATCCACCCTGCAGCCGGTTATAGTTACATCCTTGCAACTGTCGATATTGAGACCGTCATTATTATAACTTACGTGGTTAAAGACTGAGATGTCACGAATCGAGAGACCATCACACCGGCGATAATGCTGCATCCAGCTTCCGGCACTGCGCATGTTAATACCTTCGATGAGAACATCAGAGCAGTTTTCCAGATAGATATTTTTAGGCCTCGGGCCGTTTTTGTATTTGAAGTTAGATCCCTGGCCGTCGATAGTACCCCGGCCGCAAATCGAAATGTTCTTAAGATTCTTACCGGCGATGATTGCCCAATAACTGAATGTTTCGCCTTCCGCGTCATGAAGTTTACGAGGGCGACCGTAATCTATTTTCTCTTTGCTGCCAAGCAGCAAACAACCGGAATCAAGACGGAGAGTAATATGACTTTCCATATAGATCGTCCCAGTCAGCCAGGTCCCGGCAGGGAAATAAACCGTACCACCACCATTTTCAGCGCACTGATCGACAGCATTCTGTATCGCCTGCGTGCACGGAGTTTTACCATCAGGTTTTGCGCCGAAGTCGAGTATGTTATATGTCTTTTTAGCAGAACCGACTGTGACCGGGCTGATTAGAAATAATAATGCCAATGAGATAAGTAATATTTTTTTACACATTCGAAATACCTTTCATACAGCAAGATTTGTTCTATCAAGATGATTACTCTTTGATTCACCCATTCTATTATCCCATGTATGGTATGATAGCAGGCTCATTTTCGCCAGCGGCCGCTATCCGGCGTTTAAGGATTTTAGCCAATTTAGCCCGAACGTCAACCAATGCGGGATCATCGACAAGATTACGCCTTTCATATGGGTCCTTTTTCAGATCGTATAGCTTGTCTTCCATATACTCATTGCTGCACGAATCGCGCCCGCCATTCTTATTTTGCGCACGAACCGAGTACTTCCATCTTTTTGTGCGAACAGCTCGGCCAACCTGAGACTCACTTATCTGGACAAAGACCTCCTTCGGCCAATAGTCCGCCTTTGAATTTACAAGTTGCTGCAGTGCCCTGCCTCTCATGTAATCAGGCGGTCGGACATTACCGGCCTTAAGCACAGTCGGTGGAAGGTCAATCAGACTAACCAGTTCGCTTATCACTTTGCCGCCGGTAAAACCCGGGCCATGGATAATCAATGGAATGCGGATTGCATTGTCATGACAGGACCTTTTGTATTCGCTATTGCGCGTTCTAAAGTGGCAGCCATGATCAGATGTGTAAATTAGTAATGTGTTTTCCGCTATCCCAAGCTGTTTCAGCTTGTCCCGGATACGGCCGACATTCTGGTCGAGGCTCCAGCAGCAGCCGAGATAATCGGGCATCTCTTTACGCCAGTCGCCTTTGGTACCCGCCAGATCGCCGGGGATTTTGTAATCGGCAAAACGCGTTTTGGAGCCACGGGGGCCTTCAAACTGATTGTGGTCATTCTGATGATGAGGCTCGATATAAGAAATGAAGAGGAAGAACGGTATATCACTATTGCGGCGATCCAGGTATTCCAACGCCCAGTCAGTTTGCGCATCTACGCGATAACGGTCTTTTGGAAATTCCCGCTTGTTGCCGTCACCATCGAACATATGGCCATCGTAGCTGTGTGAGGTGAATTCCAGCACATCCGATGCCAGCCAAAAATCCCGGTAACCTCCACGTCTCTGTTGCGGAATTGCCTTAGTTCTGTAATCTGCATTATGCCCGGGAACCCTGGATGTTGAAGCTAAATGCCACTTACCCAGGTAGCCCACCTCGTAGCCCGCATCAGACAGCCAATGAGCGATGGTTTTTTCATTTTCAGGCAACGCTATTCCGTTACGGTAGCATCCTGTTTCAGTAGCGTACTTGCCGGTTTGCAGACATGACCTTGCAGGTCCACAGACTGGCTGGCAGGTAAAAAAATACTCAAAACGCACACCTTTACGAGCCATTTGATCCAGATTGGGTGTAAGGTTATCGAGCAATGGCGAACCGTAGCAGCCGACCGAATCCCATCGCTGCTGGTCACTGAAAATTAAAATGATGTTGGGTCGATTCATGTTTTTATTTCCCAACACACTTTTACTTTTCACCCATCCGTATGTCGAGATATACGTTATGCTCAATCCAAATGTCTTG
>CAZWME010000424.1:0-5246 GCA_964634515.1 uncultured Pirellulales bacterium
AAAGCCAATTTAAGCCAATTAAAGCCAATTAAAGCCAATCCTAAGCCAATTTGTCGAAAAGGAAGAAATTGATGCAAAGTGAGTATTTACAAGCGATTATGAAGAAAATGCGGCTATGGGACAAAAAAACAAACCCAATTCAAAGCCAATACAAACCCAATTTTCGATTATCCTTGTTTATTCGTATGTACTTTGTATAATTTGCCCGAAAATGAGTAATTCAGTTAATTTTTAATGGAGATTTTACAAAATGGCAGATGCACCGAAAGCAAATGCAGTAGTAGGGCAGTCGGGCGGCCCCACGGGCGTAATAAACGCCTCGCTGGTCGGAGTTATCGAAGAGGCAAAAAAACATCCGGAAATTGAGAATCTCTACGGTGCAGTTCACGCCGTTGCAGGTATGGTCAAAGACGATTTTATCGATTTGAAGAAACTCTCAGCCGATACGCTTGAAGTAGTAGCGGCATCGCCTTCTTCGGCTATCGCAACCAGCAGGGACAAACCCGACAAAGAATATTGTGCGAAGATTCTTAAGGTCTTTAAGAAGCGCAATATCAGGTATTTTTTCTACATCGGCGGCAACGATTCTGCCAACACCGCTCATATTTTAAATACGATGGCCGACGAGATAAACTTCGACATCCGTTCTTTTCACATACCCAAGACGGTTGACAACGACCTGTTGGTTACCGACCACTGTCCGGGTTATGGGACCGCCGCTAAGTTTGTGGCCTGTGCCCTGATGGGAGATGACCTGGACAACAGGGCGCTTCCGGGCGTGAAAATCGACGTGATTATGGGCAGACATGCAGGTTTCTTAACTGCTGCTACGGCATTGGGTAAGCAAAGGGATGACGACGGCCCTCATCTTGTCTATGTACCTGAAAGACCTGTTTCGATGGACAAGTTCCTTGCTGATGTTGATGCCGTTTGTAAAAAACTCAATCGATGTGTCATAACCGTAAGTGAAGGAATCTGCGATACCGACGGTGTTACCTGGGCCCAAAAGCTGGCAGAGCAGGCGGAAACCGATGCTCACGGAAATGTACAGCTTTCCGGCACAGGTGCTTTAGCCGACTTTTTAGCTGGGCAGGTAAAAAACAATCTTGGTGTCAATCGTGTTCGAGCCGATACCTTTGGCTACCTGCAAAGGAGTTTCCCGGGCATTCAGTCTTCTGTGGATGTTGCCGAGGCACGATGGTGCGGGCGCCATGCGGTACAGTTTGCTATGAACGAGGATAACGGCTCAGTTGCAATCAAACGTCTCGGTAATGGCGCCGATTATAAAGTCGAATTATTCCGCACAGAGCTTTGTAACGTAGCCGAGAAGACCAAATCAATGCCGGATGAATTTATGAACGCTGAAGGCAATGGTGTAACCGATGCCTTTATCGAATATGCGATGCCGTTGATAGGTGACCTGCCAAAGACCGAATATCTGGGCGGCTATCCCAGAGTCTGAGCATACTGAAAATTCAATATCTAATAAAACGCATTGGCCGGACTCGTATGTCAATACGTTTCTTTTGTGGTGTTATTATTTGGAATCTGTTTTCGAAAACCGCTTCCACTGTGTTTCGATAGTATCGATTGATTTCATGTCACTGTGAATATACAGCCCATAGCGAAGATGCAGGGCTTCATTGGACCGAATCTTTTTTGGCCCGTCGAATGTCACTGAAGCGCCCATCCAGCCGTCGTTCCTGACATGGAAGGTAGTTGGAAAGTTCGGGTTGTTCGGATGGTCGAAGAGCGTAATGCCTTCTATTTTTTCATTTGTAATAGCCCCGGAATAGTCCACCCATTTAGCTCGTTTCCAGAACACCTCTTTTTCGTTAACCGCTCCTTCTGAGTTGCGAATCCTCCCGCCGCCGTCATTGACACCGATTGTCTTTGCCATTCGCACACCAATCATTCCGAATGGAGTTTTTCCAAGTGCAACCTCCGAATATTTGGGTTTTAATTCCATACCAATAATCAAAAGCCATTCGGAATTTTCGAGCAGAAGCACCGTTACTTTCCGTGTTTCTAAAAGCAGTACTTTACCATCATTGGTGACCCACTCGTTCTCTGTTATTATGGATGAGCATTCGCCGGAATCTTCGAATTTAACGATGCGTTTATGACGAATTTTCCCGTCACCACGGTCGCTCCAGAAGCTTGTTCCGTTGACATCATTGTGGGAAATCCAGACCGAGTTGTGGTGGCTGTGTGATTCCGGGTCATGGGGATGCCCTATTCGTGTGAGCGAGTACCCGCTGGGCCCGATTACAGGAAACAAAAAAGGTCTGTGAAGACCGGGCCCGAAGTGATATCGAGTAATTTCAACACCATTACGCTGAAATGACGCCTGATCATAAGGCATAGGTATAACCTGCAGAGGGGGAAGTTGTTTTGGTTCGGGAAGCTTATTTTGTGCAAATACATTTAGACCTGTGAAAAGCACAAAGAAAAAAGAAGTCAGAACATTTTTGTTAAATAAAGAATTCGAGATAATCACTATTTAGGTCTCCCTTTATATATTTAGAGGTGGAAAATTTTCAAAATTATAATCTTAATCTTCGGCGGTGAAGACTGCAATTTCAGACAGTCCAATATTCTGTGTCTGGGGCTTAACGTTTTCGACTACAAATTCGAGCCATTCAACCTTTCTGGGAGAAAATGTAACTTCTTTAGCCGCGGAGGCATCATCGGGCAGTTCGCCTACTTTTATAGTGCTGCCATCACTAAAAGTAAGTCTGCCGCTTATAATCTGATCGGCATGCGTATTGGGTCTGTCAAACAGCCATATGCGATTGATGATATATGGTTTGTCCCAGTTTAATCGCAACTTCGCTGATGCCTTTTGACCGTTACTGGCCCACTCGGCTGATATTTCCTCCGGATAACCTCAGACCACGCTATCGACTGCCGCTTTTGCGCTGTAACCTTCATAAGTTGATGAGGCAGTTACTTTGGCTTTACTGGCGATGTTATTTTTGCTCTTAACAGGGTCTATCGGCAGTTGTGACTTTTGTTTTTTTTCGTATTCCTGATACATTTTTGAATCCAGCAGCTTGATTTCCTGAAGCACCAGACCGTAACGGCTTCCTACAGGTTTGGATTTGAATCGTATATTGTTCCAGCCCTGACTGAAGTTGCCCGAGTAACACAACCAAAGTGTGTGTCCGTCTTCGCTGATGAATTTTGACGGGAAATTAAGGAAATAGCCCTGTTCGCCGAATTCTTTCATATAGGTTACGAGTTTCCAGGGGCCTGTGATTATGTTTGATTCGAGGATATAAGAGTTCATCTTCGCGACAGTAGGCCAGCCGTCGGTTACACACATCAGATATTTTTTTAGCGGAGCGTTATAGGTTATAGTAACACAGCCCATATTGTTGTTCCATTCCAGCAGGGGCTTGATATCTTCGAAGTCAAACGACCAGATGGGCTTACCATTATTGCTGTATCCGGCGAAGTATTCATATTTCGATTCATCGTTAATATGTTCGATTCCCGGTATAACTCGCGTCAGGTAAATCTGGTCACCGGATATCCAACTCAGGTTGGCGTATCTCGGCATGGGGTCATCTTCTTGGGCTCCATAACCTATCAGATAGGCTTTGCCGTCAGGTGAATGCTGCATATTTTTGCCGAAATCTACAAATTTCGGTGAGCCAATCTTCACCGGCCCCATAAATTCAGCAGGTTCTGGGAAAAGCGGCTGGGCTGGTGTGTGTGGGCTGTCTATCCAAGTTTTACCGAAGTCCGTGGAAATTCGGAAACCCGGGAGAGGTCCCAGCACCGGCCAATTCCATCTCATGCCATCATGCTCTACGCTTCCGGCCGGCCCCAAACAATAAGTGCCGTAATACCAGATACCGTTATAAACCAAACTTCCACACGGATAGCGTCCCTGGTACGGGTGCGGATTGCCCTTAGATAGACCAAGAGCTTTGATTTTCAGATTAAGTGGGTCATCACCAATCATAATCGCCTGGCCGGTCGTTGCATTGGGTCCGCCGGAACTGGAGCTGATTCCATCGGTTTTACCATCAGTCCATGGAGAATACAGATTGTCATCCGAAGCCCAGGAGGGATACCATGTATCTGCAACACGATAGTCGCTGTGTTTTCCGGTAAATAATATCCCGACTAATTCTTTTGATTGCTCGAAAGGAATGTTTTCCGGGGGCTCCGACGGCCAGAGTAGTGGTCCGGGCTTTGGTTGATATTTTACAATTCTCTCTCCGGCGAAGGTAGCACCCGATAAGACTATCCCCAGTAAAACCAACAGCAGCGTTGTATTTATTTTTGCCTGTGAGGTTGATGATATTTTCATTATTTCCTCCAATCAAACAACGAGTAAAGAAAGCAGTGTTAATAATAGCTCAGTTTTTTGCAGTAGCTTTTTTAACATTATACATATTTTCTGACTGATAAGTCAAAATATACATTTTTAGAAAGTGTCAGGGTAGAACTCTGCGCTATCCTCCGGTTTTGTGCCTATGCCGGCAGGGTGATCCGTATAACGAATATTCCGCCGGGCTGCAGCTCGGCAAAGGCATTGCCGCCTAATGCTCTTACAAGTTTTTGTACCAAAGCAAGGCCCAGACCGCAGTGCGTGCCCGTATCAGAGCGTGATAAGTCACCCCGCCAGAAGCTATCGAAAACTTGTGAGACCTGATCGGTGGTAAGTTTGCAACCGGTATTAGAGACAGAGACTTCAATAGAACCATCTATACTACAAGCTGTGGTTCGGATTTGACCGCCTTTGTCGGCGAATTCTACTGCGTTGGCAAGAATGAAAGATAAAGCTATCACTGTTGCTGAGGCATTCAAAAGAAGCCAGCGCAAGAAAGCCGGTCGTAACGAATGGATTTAGCAAAATCGCTTGAGTGTGTTGCGATTTCCCGTTATTTTTTTGCCGGCTTAATCAAAAAGCGCTTCGACAAATGTATTGGGGTCGAACTCTGCTATATCTTCCGGTTTTTCACCCAGGCCGATGAATTTTACAGGTATATCGAGCTGGTCTTTTATAGCGATAACGATTCCACCTCGTGCAGTGCCGTCAAGTTTGGCTAAGAATATTCCTGTAACGTTAATCGCTTCAGTGAATAATTTTGCCTGAATGATTGCATTTTGCCCTGTGATGGCATCGAGAACCAGCAGCACTTCATTCGGGGCGTCGGGTATTTTACGGGCAACCACATCACGAATTTTTGTCAACTGCTTCATCAGGTCTTTTTTTGTGTGCAATCTCC
>CAZWME010000425.1:0-5245 GCA_964634515.1 uncultured Pirellulales bacterium
AACGCTTAGCCAAACTGACCGGCGGAGTAGCCGTTATTAAAGCGGGTGCCGCAACGGAAACGGAAATGAAGGAACGTAAAGACCTTCTGGACGATGCGCTTCACGCAACAAGAGCTGCGGCCGGAGAAGGTGTTGTAGCAGGCGGCGGTGTCGTATTTCTGCGTGCCATCGCTGAGGTGGAAAAGGCCAGGGCAAAAGCAAAAGGCGATGAAAAAATCGGCTTTGATATTGTAGCCAATGCACTCAAGGCACCAACAACCCAAATTGTCGATAACGGCGGTGAACAAGGTGACGTGGTCGTCGCTCAACTCCTGGAAAAAGGCAAAAACATCGGTTACGACGCCAACACAAGCAAATTCGTCGATATGTTCAAAGCAGGAATTATCGATCCGGCAAAGGTTGCCCGGACCGCATTGGAAATGGCTGCTTCAGTAGCCGGGCTTATGCTTACAACCAATGTGTTAGTAACAGAGCTGAAAGATGAAGACGAAGAGCCAATACCGGGTTCAGTAAGATAAAACTTCGTGAATTGCGGCTAAAGTTATGAACGTCAAGTCACGAAGTATAAGATTATGGCCAAACGGGATTATTATGAAGTTTTAGGCGTTGGTAAGAATGCTTCCGCCGACGATATTAAACGCTCCTACCGGCGTATGGCGATGAAGTATCATCCCGACAAGAACCCAGGCGATAAAGAGGCCGAGGCCAAATTCAAAGAATGCGCCGAGGCCTATGAGGTCCTGAGCGATACCGAGAAGCGGCAGCGTTATGACCAGTTCGGGCACGAAGGTCTTCGAGGGTCCGGAATGCACGACTTCTCGCGGATGAACGTCGAAGATATCTTCAGCATGTTCGGCTTCGACGATTTCTTCAGCGGCATCTTCGGTGGTCACAGAAGGTCAAGCCGACGGGCAGGGCCTACACGCGGTTATGATCTGGAGACCACCGTTGAACTGACGCTCAACGACATCGCTAAAGGCGCTGAAAAGAGTATCGAATTTACACGCCAGGACTTATGCGGTGAATGCAGAGGCAGCGGTTGCGCCAAAGGAAGCAAACCCGGACGATGCCCGACCTGCAATGGCAGTGGTCAGGTCGCAAGAGGCGGCGGATTTTTCCAGATGGTCTCTACGTGCCGACAGTGCGGGGGTAGCGGACAGGTCATTACCAATCCGTGCAAAAAATGCAAAGGCACAGGCAGAGTGCCTAAGAAGCGAATCGTTAGTATTAAAATCCCCGCCGGAGTGCACGAAGGACAGGGCATAAGAGTCGCCAGCGAAGGTGAACCCGGCCGAGGCGGTGGACCAAGGGGTGATTTATATTGCTATGTCAGAATTAAACCTCATAAATTTCTACAGCGTGATGGAAGTGACCTGGTTGCAGTTGTGCCAATAAGCTTTACACAGGGCGCTTTAGGGACAACTATTGACGTTCCAAGCCTGAACGGCACACAAGGTTTGAAAATCCCGCCCGGGACACAATATGGAAGCGTCTTTAGAATTAAAGGTCAGGGCCTGCCGGACCTAAGGACACGACGGACCGGTGACGAACTCGTGCAAATTACTATCGAAACACCAGTGAAACTAAACGCAAAACAAGAAGAATTGCTGAGAGAATTCGCCAAAAGTCAAAACAAAAGTGTTTCTCCGCAATCCACACGCTTTTTCGAGAAACTGAAAAAACATTTTGGTAACTAGCGATGAAACCGAAGAGAAAAGAAAAACCAAAAGAACAAAAACAATCTGAGGTAAGAAGCAACAAGCTACCAGACTTCTTCTATGTACTAAAAGACAAACAGGCTCCGATAGACCAGAAACATCTGTCAGAAATCTTAAAGGAAAAAGAGAGATATTTAGCAAATATACGAGATAAAGAAAAGGATGATCTCAAGTATGAGCTTGAGCTTGAAAAGGAGATAAATAGCGTTTGGAAAGCAATCTACAATATTCTTTTCGCTCAATACCAGCGCCTCAGCGCCGACTATGCAAACTTCCAGAAACGAGTCCCGAAACAAATAGCCGATACCATTTGCTACGAAAAAGAAAAGATAATCAAATCCCTGCTGCCTGCTCTGGATAACTTCGAACATACCCTGCAAAATGCACACTCGGCGGAAGATGCCAACGTATTTATTAAAGGCATTCAGATCATTCACGACCAGATGCTCGATATATTTAAATCGCATGGTGTCGAGCAAATAAAATCGCCCGGCGAAAAATTCAATCCGGCCATGCATGAAGCAATGATGCAAAAAGCCGAGCCCGAGAAAGAAGATAATATTGTCCTTGAAGAGTTTCAAAAGGGATACAAACTCAATGGCCGGGTTATTCGGCCAAGCAAGGTAATTGTAAATAAGCTAACACCAGAACAACCCATCCAACAAAAAGCCAACTCAGAAGAGCCAACAGCCGACGAGTGCAAAACAAATGAGGAGGAGTAATTGCGATGCCGACTTATGATTATATATGTGATAGTTGTGGATGTAGATTTGAGAAGTTTCAGAGTATAACGGCCAAATCTCTGCGCACGTGCCCGAAGTGCGGGAAAAGAAAGTTGAAACGGCTTATCGGCGCCGGAGCGGGAGTCATCTTCAAAGGCCCCGGATTCTATCAGACCGATTACAGAAGCGAAGGTTACAAAAAAGACAAAGAAGGTGAGAAAAAGACAACCGACAAAGACACCGGGAAAAAAGAAACTGAAACTAAAACCACCGAAACCAAGACCAAAGATTCAAAACCCGAGAAAAAAAGCAAAGCCGACACAAAAGGCAAAAAATCAGCGTAGCACACAGCTATCATCCGTCCTAATCTGTAGTTATCACTACTTCATCTGACAAACAACATTATTTCGCTCAATAGCGGGTCTGTAGAGGTGCCTATTTTATCAGTTTGGCGATTTGTTTGAATTGGGGGTGTTCGGCGGTCTTGAGCAGTTCAAATAAGGCCATCTCAGTGCAACTGATATTTATTCCTTCAGCAGCTATTCTGTTTATCGCAATCTGTTTGTTCTCCGGCGTTCTCGAAGAGACAGCATCTGCAATCATATCCACACTAAAACCTTTGGCAAGCAAATCAGCCGCTGTTTGATAAATGCAGACGTGTGTTTCTATACCGCACAACAGAACCTGTCGTCGTTTTGATTCATTCAACTTAATGTTGAACTGCTCGTTGCCGCAGCAACTGAAAGCCGACTTGTCTATCGGCTCGTTGTCTGTCAGAAGCTGCGCTATTTCAGGTATCGTCGGGCCAAGGGCATCGGGGCACTGCTGACACCAGAGGATTGGGATATTGAGGATTTTAGCAGTTTTAATGAGAATTTGGATGTTTTTGAATAGAACCTCTTTGTCATACATTAACCGGGCGAGCCTGCCCTGAACGTCAACAACCACCAGGCAGCAGTTTTGTATATCAAGCATTCCTTAGTTCTCTTTAGTGCAGGTTCAATGAAGTTATGAAAAGCCAATCCCTTATTTACTGTCCGTAACTGTAATTGTCAGGTGTATGTTCTTGACCGCCCCGGTTCTGGCGGCTACCTTTGTTGTGGTTTTCGAAGTCAAGACCGGCTTGGGAGGGGTTATCAAATCCACTGTAGTATTATCGATAGCAGCCAGAATCTCTCTGCCGGGTAAATGTTCGGATATATTGTTCAGAACGGCAAAATCCCTTGCCACTTCGATACGCCTTTTAGAATCATCCTGGTTGACTATATCGGCAATCTGTTCAGCAGTAACCGCTTCAACAACAACCTTCCGGCCAAAATCTTCTGTGTCAACAAACAACGAGGCCGAATCCAGCTTGCTCCAAATATCATCCAAACGTGCTAATAATAAATCAAAGCTTTCGCTGCTGCAAATAAGCGCGTGTGGTTCCCTGATCCCATTTTGGTCGGATGCAATCCACTCATCCGAAGGGATATTTTCTTCAATTGCCCTGTTGATAATCCCTACAACAGCAGGCAGGATATTTGTCTGCAATTCAAGTCTGCCGCTGAACGGTGCAGCAACTACTGTTATCGGTGCCGGTTCAGCTAAATCAATTGTCGCAGGCATATTTCGACGCTCGGCAGCAATCGGTCCCTGTGGAACAGTGGGGGCTACAATAGAATAAACAACCGCTGCCAAAATACCAACCAGGCCAAGCATAGCAGCGGCAGCGAACAGCTTGCGACCGAGCAAATGCCTTGCCCCAATCTGCTCATCAAAAGCCGAGGGCTCTTCGCCCAGGAGGGTTCTTCTCGCCAGGGAAGCTTTTACATTTTCCAAAATCTGTGGCGGAGCCTCGACAACAGGCAGAGAACTCAGAAACATCTTACATTGCTGAAGTTCATCCAGCCGTTGTTCAATTTTCTCATCATGAGCCAGCAACCGTTGAACTTCGGTGTGCTGCCTGGGTGCCAGCTCTCCATCAATGAAGCTATTGAGCAATTCGTCTAAATTCGGATTTTCTTTCATTGCAAAATGGCCTCCAAAATCTGTCTAAGTTTTTTCCTGCCTCTACTTAATCTGCTTTTTACCGTTCCTAACTCAATATCCAACACATTTGCAATCTGGTTATAATTCATACCTTCAATATCACGCAGCACAACTACGGCTCTTTGTGCATCATCTAATTTCTTCAAAGACTCAAGAACAATCTGACACAACTCTTTGTCCTGAGCCACAGACGCAGGGTCGAGTGAGCTATCATTGCTTAACAACTCCTTCAAGACACTGCCCGGCTGGCTATCGTATCGAATCTGCTCTGCATCCAGCGAGCTGAAGCCAAGCCTGGCATTCCTCCGGCAGTAATTCAAGGTTAAGTTTACGGCTATTCTGAACGCCCAGGTATAAAAGCTGCTTCTGCCCTGGAAATTTTCTATATTCTCTATTATTTTGACAAATGTGTCCTGTGTTAGTTCCGCTGCATCATCGGGATCGGCACATATTTTTAATATTACGTTATAGATGCGATTCTGATACTTCAGAATAAGCCGCTCTATTGCCGCAGAATCACCCTGCCAGCATTGCCTAACCAAAACAGCATCATCAATGTTGATATTCGCCACTTCCGTCACCGGTACTTCCCTCATTTAGACCAATATTGCCCCAAAAAGTTCCAATATAAATAAAACAAAATGAGGCTAAATTACAGGATATAATCGCAGATTCGGGCTTATTGGTCAATCTAATTTAATCAGGAGTACAAATTGAGCAAAAAGTGAAGTGTATCGCGACCAGAAATCGGCATACGATAAAGCATCAGGGCCT
>CAZWME010000426.1:0-5229 GCA_964634515.1 uncultured Pirellulales bacterium
TATAAGGTGCCTGACAAATCGATTAATGTGCGGCTACGATAAAAAAACGGCGATATACCCGCAGATGACCTGAACATAGTTGGTCAAATCGCAGCCAAATACGGCCAGGGACTCATAAGGACTACTCAGTTGCAGGACCTTCTCCTTACAGGTATTGCCGAAGAAGATATTGACAAGGTCCATAGTGAACTCAAGAAACTCAGCATTGATGTTTTTGGTGACGGCAGCTCTAAAATAGTTGCCTGCGCCGGTGCTTCAACATGCAAGCTCGGACTGTGTCTTTCAAAAGGTTTGGCTGAGGCTATTTCAGAGAAGTTCAGCTATAATGATTTTTCAGCCGATTTGTCCGAGACAACCATAAGAATCAGCGGCTGTCCCAATTCCTGTGGGCATCATTATATCGCCGCAATAGGCCTGCAGAGCAAAGCCAAAAGAGTCAACGGCAAACTGATGCCATGCTATGATGTATTGGTGGGCGCAAGAACCGTTGAGGGTGATGCGCATCTGGGCAAAAGGATAGGTACGGTACCCGCTAAAAAAATACCTGAACTGTTAGCAGAAGCCTTTGATACCGATGAAATTAAGGAAGAAAAGCTAAACAACCTGATTGGTCAATACAGCGATTTTTCTTCGGAGCAATTTCCGGACGACTATTATTATGACTTTGGTTCGAATGAGCCGTTTTCTCTGGCCGGCAGGGGGCCGGGTGAGTGTGGGGTCGGCGTAACGGATGTAATCAAGCTGGATATTGACGAAGCGAAAGACGCACTCAAATCCACACCTGTTAACAGTGAAAATATTTATAAGGCGGTTGTTGCCGCCGCCAGAGCGCTGATGGTTACGTTTGGTCTGGAGCCAAAGAAGGACAGGGAAATATTTGCCGCATTTTCCAGATACCTTATTGAGCCGGGTTGGGTCAAGCCTCAGACACGGCAGCTTCTTGACGATGCGATTGACTGGCGTATGGGCGATAGAGAGTCAATCGAGGATTTGTTTCCGCAGGCCGGGGATTTAACAAAACGAGTGGAAGAGCTTTATCTGTCCCTTGATGCCAATCTAAAGTTTAAGATAGAGCCGGTGACAAAAGAAACTATCGTCGATAAGGCTGAGACTAACAATCATGTTATCGATTTGCATGGTATCGGATGCCCCTTAAACTTTGTTAAAGCAAAGCTTGAGCTTGAAAAGCTTCAAACAGGTGATATTCTTGGCGTACTGCTTGACGATGGGGAGCCCGTAAGGAATGTACCGGCAAGTTTTGCCGAGCAGGGGCAGGAAGTTTTGGAAGTCAAAAACAGCGGTGATCACTTTTTGGTAAAAGTGCGCCGAAAAAAATAAATCTACTTTAGTTTGTATTGTTACACATTTTTTTAGAGGATTAATTTAATGAATATTGCAAAAGATATGACTGAGTTGATTGGCAAAACACCGCTGGTCCAGCTCAACAGAGTAAGTAGAGATTGTAAAGCAAAGATAGCAGGCAAACTGGAGTTCTTCAATCCAGCCAGCAGTGTCAAAGACCGTATCGGTGTAAATATGATATTGTCCGCCGAACGAGCCGGTAAAATCAGGCCCGGAATGACCCTTGTTGAACCGACCAGCGGTAATACCGGCATCGCCTTTGCCTGGGTTGCAGCGGCAAGAGGATATAAGCTGATACTTACTATGCCCGAATCAATGACAATTGAGCGAAGAAAAATACTGCGGCTATTCGGTGCCGAACTTGTACTTACACCTGCAGAAAAAGGTATGACCGGTGCGATCAATAAAGCCAATGAAATCGTGGAAAAAACCGATGGCGCCTTTATGCCTCAACAGTTTAAGAATCCTGCCAATCCACAGATACATAGAGAAACAACCGCTGAAGAGATTTGGGCTGATACCGATGGACAAGTGGACATTTTTGTTTCCGGAGTAGGAACCGGCGGCACAATAACCGGTGTTGGTGAAGTGCTGAAGTCGCGCAAGCCATCCGTCAGGATTGTTGCCGTTGAACCGGCGGAATCACCTGTCCTTTCGGGGGGCAAGCCCGGTCCGCATATGATTCAGGGCATCGGAGCCGGTTTCGTACCGGATGTTTTGGATTTGAAAGTTGTTGATGAGGTTGTGCAGATATCAAATTCCGAAGCATTTGATATGGCTAAACGCCTGGCTAAAGAAGAAGGCATCTTCACAGGTATATCGGCCGGAGCCGCAGCCGCCGCAGCAATAAAGATAGGTAAGCGCCAGGAAAATGCCGACAAACTGATTGTTGCCGTCATTTGCGATACAGCCGAGCGATATATCAGCACGGCACTGTTTGAATAAAAACTTCCCGATAATTATGACAACCGATAAGTGGAATATTAAGTTATTGGGGCCGAGTTTTTCGCCCTGGCAATCCGGCAAGGATCGCAAAAAGTCCATCGCTGTATTAATGAGCGGTGGTGTTGACAGCAGCGTTACGGCTTACCTGCTAAAAGAACAAGGCTGGGACGTATTGGGTATCACGATGAAGATACCCGTCTCGTGCGATACCAATAAAAGAGGATACTGTGGTGCCGATGCCGCCTTTGTTTGCGGCGAATTGAATATACCCCATTATTTTGTTGATGTTACTGAGCCTTTCGAAGAGCTTATAATAAAGCAATTCCGTCAATCTTATTCGAGAGGTGAAACTCCGAATCCCTGTGTTGACTGCAATGCGCTCCTGAAGTTTTCCCTGCTTTGGGATTTTTTGGAGGAAACATTCGGCATTAGCTATCTCGCTACGGGTCATTATGCGAGAGTTCGTAAAGATGGTGGCCGGACGCTGCTTGGCCGGGCAAAGGACAAAACCAAAGACCAGAGTTATTTTCTTTATGGGATTACCGGAGAAAAACTTCAGAGGTTTGTCCTTCCATTAGGCGAGTTAACAAAAGACGAAGTTCGTTCGACCGCCGCCCAATTAAATCTGAACGTTGCGGACAAAGCGGAAAGTATGGAACTTTGTTTTGCGGGAGAGGGTGATTATCGGTTAGCTCTGAATGATACCGAGGCCAATCGGCAGGGTGACATAACAGATATGCAGGGCAACAGGATAGGTACGCATAAAGGCATCGCAAATTACACCCTTGGCCAAAGGCAGGGTATTGGCTATGCCGGCGGTAAGCCGCTGTATGTCGGCAAGATTGATGCTGAGGCAAACACTATTGCATTAGGTACAAGAGAAGAGGTGAGCACTCATACCGTCAGAGCAACTCGGATAAACGTACTTATTCCGGAAGAACTCGTACCGGGCATAACATTCTTTGGAAAAATCCGTTCCTACGGCGACCCTAAGCCATGCAAACTCATCGATATTGGTGAAAATTCTATAACAGTCGATTTTGACCTGCCTCAATTCGCCCCTTCTCCCGGTCAAAGGCTTGTGCTTTATAATAACAGCGATAATATTGTTTTCGGCGGAACTATATCGGCCTCGAACTGCTGAAGCATTTCGAAGAAGCCGCTCTAACCAAATACGGAACCGCTATATATAGGTCTAAAGAAATTGGCCCATTCGACTTCGCACCTTAGGCACAAGCTCAGGACATGCGTTTCCTTCGACAAGCTCAGGACAGGTTGCTACAGTTTTGAGTGTTTTTTTTGGTTTTTTGCGTGTTTTGTTGAAAAGTGCTCGATTTTTCAGAACAATGGGGGATTTAGCATTTCTACCGGAGGCCAGCATGAGGAACATTTAGTATTACGCAGTTCCGTGAGGGACGTAGTAAGTAGAACAGTACCGAACCGCAGGTAGAAATGCGGTGGGCATATTGCAACCACACAGAATTGTACCAACACGGGAAAAACGAGTAAGAGGTTATAGCTCCCAGTGAATGAAAAAGACAAAGAGGATGTCATACGACTTGGACAGAACGTTCATACCAAACAAACATTTTCAAAGAAAAAAATCCTCAAAAGACCGGTCTCATCTCTTGAGGATTCAATTATGAAACTTCTAACACTGACATCACCCGCCTTTGGAGCCGCTTTAGCGGCGGAAAAGGTCGGGTGGATGAAATGGTTATGTTTTTTTATTCATATTTCAAGATTTTAAACTGATTTTCATATTATTTTCTTATCTCCGGAAAATATTTCATTGATGCTTACATATAATGCGCCTTTAGGACGAAGGTCCGGTCTTTTTTCTTGCACCCAATTAAAGACATCTTGATACTTTTCACCGTCTTGTACATATTCCACTTTTCCTTTCAATTGATATGATATTTTTGTTTCAGGATCAAGTACAACAAAAGAAAGATTAGAATTAGATAATATATTATTTTTTGTTTTTGCAAGTTTATTGTCTGCTATAACTACAGTTGTGTCATCTATGTATTTCAAAAACGTAACATATATTATATTCGGTATGTATTCGTCATTAACAGTTGCTACGCATATGGGATTTGTTTTGTCGATTGCGATTTTAACTTCTTTTGGTATTTTTATCATAATGTAATCTCCTTTTGTTTTATTGTTGGGTTCATTTTTATTTTGCACATAACGTTTGAACTGAGCTACTGGGTTGAACCCAAATTCGGGCACCCCCCAGTTAGCTGGATTTAATGGTTAGATTTTATTTTACCTTAGAATAATCTTGTTTCGCAATATTATTCTGCTGGAGGGCTTTTTAGGGTAATATTATTTGAGTTTATTTGTCGATGGGAATGTAAAAATAAGGGAGGTATTAGTTTCCCCCTTTATCTTTTTTCCGCTTTATTCAAGGGGCAGATTGTAAAGGGGCATTTTTTGGCAAAAGGACAATTCAGCTTATCTTTCAGGATAAACACCGAAGCCCCCATGATAATTGTCGTTATAATAAATAAATGCATTGGATTTTTAACAATTCCAAATTGTCGTAATATCAATACGATCGCGGCTATAACAATTATTAAAATTGAAATCATTGCTTACCTCCTTTTTTGTCATTCCACCTAACGGGCTCTTCAGCCGCTACGGTTAGCTGTCGGCTGCAAGAGCATGGTTAGCCAGCCGACGATAAGTTTGTACGCATGGCTGCCCAGCGGAGTCATTGCAATTAATCAAGACGCCCAACCGGGCCTTTAGTGACTGTGCTTAATCGTAACTTGCACGGGTTACTTCATCACTCATGGTCGGCGCGACAAGTGGCTTCCATGCAGAGTTCTCCCATGTACCAAGATGAGTATGCATTTCAAGATACTTTTTCGGTATAGGGTGCGTGCCTACACTGACTTTGACCTCATAGCG
>CAZWME010000427.1:0-5224 GCA_964634515.1 uncultured Pirellulales bacterium
TCCGGAATTCTGGATTCCAGGCTCGCTTCTGCTCCAATCATCTCAGGTATTTCCGAGAGAATCACTGTGGCACCAAGTTCCACAAGCTTGTCACTGACAAGTCCGACAGCGGGATTGGCTGTGATACCGGAAAAAGGGTCCGAGCCACCACACTCAAGACCCACCGTCAGAGAGCTGATGTCAAAGTCGCTTCGCCGCTGCTTCGAGACAAATTGCTTTATCTGATGAAGACTATCGCAAGCAGTGTTCATAATTTTCTGTATTTCGCCTATTTCCTGAATCACGATTGTTTTAACAAGTTTTCCGCCGCTATCGAGCCGCGATGCAATACTATTTGCATTTACACTCTCGCAACCAAGCCCAACCAGCAGCACACCACCGACATTCGGATTGTTACAGGTGCCGCTGAGCGTTCTGAGCACTTGTTCGGTATCGGCGCCCATGTGCGTGCAGCCGTGTTGATGTGTAATTGGGATAACATCGGTATCGGTCTTTGCGATTTGCTCCACAACAAAATTCGCGCACGAAACACTGGACATTACGACAATGTGGTTACGTATGCCAAAAAGGTTATCGCTTCGCAGGTATCCTTTGATTTTGATTGTGGACATACGTTCGTCTCCCCCACAGAACTATACTGAGCTGATTAGATTATGTATATGAACACAATCGCCTTTTTTAATATCTGCAATAGCAAGACCTATTATATACCCATATTTATATATCGGCTCTGACTTGCTGATGTCCGAAAGTGCTATTTTAAAACCGGCCCTGATATCTTCAGGCACGGTGATGGTAGTGGCGCTTTCGCCGGAGCTTAATATATAATCTCCCGCCGGCAAATCAATCAGCGCTGTCGCTACGTTATCTTTTTCGCTGAGGATAACAGCGTAATCTGCAAGATTTCGACATTGGCTCATTTATTACTCCATAGCAGTAGGAAATCGGGTACAAAAATACTGTCTCTATAGTTTACCATCGTGGAAGTATCCTCTGCCAATTTGGATCAATGTATTTGCGCATTTGAGCTTCGTCGTCCCTTTTACGATAGGGACACTTGCGGTAACGCTCCCGTCCTTTTGCCAATTGGTCATAGTCCAGTTCCACCCCCAATCCCGGCTTATCGGGAATCATGACACAACCGGCCACAATCGGTACGCGGCCTCCGGCGACCACCTCATCTTTTTCCGACTGCCATGGATAATGGGTATCACAAGCATAGGTAAAATGCGGAGTTGCCGCCGCCACATGCGCCATGGCCATCAAAGACACTCCCAAATGACTGTTGGAATGCATCGACAATCCGATGCCGAACACCTTACATAGATTTGCCAGATGCCGGACCTGTCGCATCCCTCCCCAATAATGATGATCGCAAAGAATAACTTGTATGGCATCAAGTTCCAGGGCTCGTGGTATGTCTGCAAACGAGGTGACTACCACATTAGTTGCCAGGGGTGTCGTGATATCCTCTGCCATGAGCCGTTTTCTGACTTCCGCCATATTTTCCAAACCAGCGGTCGGGTCTTCCAAATATCCACCACACGACAGCTCTTTTGCCAGTTCTTTACCCACACGTACCGAGGTATTGACGGTCCAGGCTGAGTTCGGATCGATACGCAGAGGTATTTCGGCCCCAAGCTCCTGGTAGAGGAGCTTTACCGCCTCAATCTCTATATCGGGCTCAAGTACGCCACCTTTGAATTTAATGGAGCTAAATCCGTATTTGGCGATCATTTGTTTGACTTCCCGGACAAGTGCATCCGGAGTCATAACTTCGCCATATTCGTCCTGGCGCAGATCGTCACCTTCTCCACCGCCACCGGCGTGTTTGAAGAACGGATAGGCGGAGAAAGCGACCCGGTCCCGTACACGACCACCGATGAGATCGCATACCGGCTGGCCGACAGATTTACCTATCAAGTCAAGGCAGGCCACTTCGATAGCTGCATAAGTTCGAGTTGTTTGATCAAGAGGATTTTCACCGGGTACAAGGTAGGTCTGGGAGCGGTCGATTCCGGAGCCTTCACCTTCCACCATCGAAGAAAGCAAGCCTGTCAGCCGGTAAGGATTTTTACCAATAACTTTTTGGCGGACTGCCTCGAGTGTGCGTGCAGGTACTTCTCCACCGTATGTCTCAGAGATTCCTATTATGCCATCTTCACTTTCTATTTCCAGAATCGTGCGCAGGGCATAGGGCGCATGAAGGCCGTAGGAGCTGCGCAAAGGGGGGTCTGCGATAGCGATGGAGTGAACACGCATGTCGATAATTTTCATTCTGATTCCTTACTTTATATTTATCGATATTGTTAAACCAACGGGAAAAAGCGAGCCAGAATCATAATCACAAACAGACCAACGATTCCCATCAGCGTCATCATTGTCGAGCATGTCTTCAAAGTTTCACCTTCGGTCATACCGGACATCTTGCATATCACCCAGAAACCACTGTCATTCATCCATGGAATGAGTTTTGACCCACATCCTATGACCAATGCCAGATAAACCGGATGAAATCCCAATTGTCCACCACCGGCCAAACCACCGAGAATGCCGACCGCGGTTATCATGGCAACCGTTGCGGAACCCTGGGCCGTTCGGACAATAGCTGTCACCAAAAATGCCAGAGGAAGTACGGCTATGTGGTAAGAAGCAGCCAGCTCCTGAATGCGAAAACCAATACCGGTCTGCTGCAGGATTCCGCCAAAGGCACCGCCGGCAGAGGTTATCAGAATGATTAAGCCGCCGCTCGAGAGCGCATTCTGAAGGAACATTGTGATATTCTTCTTACTGCCCCGATTCCACCACGCATAAGTCAATAAAGCAATTGCAGCCGAGATTGTCAGGGCCACGTTGGGGTTGCCGACATTGTCAACCAACACGGCAAAGCTTCGCCAAAATGAAGGTGTTATGGAAGATTGTGTCTTCGACAAGGACTTAAAAAACGTCCCTCCGGCAATCAAAATAACGGGCAGAATGATGGGCAGCATCGAAAGCCAAAACGGCGGCAGGCTTGCCTGGTCTTTTTCTGTCATGCTTTTAAGGTCAGCGGCAGAAGTATCGGCCGTATCTCTGACAGGTATCGGCCATTTTCGATTTGCCCATAGCGCATAAAGATAACCGGCGCTCACTGTAAAGAAACCTACTACGATTCCCCCTATAATCATGAGTCCCATGTTTACAGAAAGTGCGCCTGCAACGAACAAAGGACCCGGGGTCGGCGGCACAAGAGAATGGGTCATGGTCGCCCCAGCCACAATCGCCATTATATAGAGACCGTAATTACGACCTGTCCTGACTCCCATCGCCTTGCCCAGGGGCATCATCAGATAAAAAACCGTATCGAAAAAGACAGGCATCCCGAGCAGGAAGCCGCTGCTCAAAAATGCATGTGACGCGCGTTTTTCCCCCAGCCATTTTACCAGCGAACGGACAATTCGCTCGGCAGCACCGCTTTCAAGCAAAAACTTTCCAATGATGGAAGCCATTGCAATCAAAATTCCAATCTTGGTGCAGGTACGGCCAAATCCCTGCGCCACCCGCTGCCCCACGGAAGACTCCACCAGTGTGGTCTTTTCCTTAACTGTCATTTCTTTTTGATTGGCATACCTCTCCAACGCCGCTGATGTAGTAAGACTCCCGACAATCAGCGCTCCGAGTATCAACGCCAGGAATGCGTGCAAACGCAGGAGCAATATCCCACCCAGTACAACAATCATGCCAATTAGCAGAAGCCAAAGGGGATCAATCATCACGTGTTTCCTTTCACCCATTTGACACTATGATCCCCCGTCACGGCGATAGTCTCGGCCGTAGAACTCAACTTAAATACGGACCAGGGTCCCTGAATAAAAGGATATTTTTCAATGATATTTTCGTTAATTTCAATTCCCATACCGTGTCTATCAGGTAGAACAAGATATCCGTCCTCAATTTCCAGAGCCTCGGATAATATTTCGTCAGCCAGCGGAAACCGATACATCACCGGATGTTCCCTGTGCGAGTAACATGGGTATTCGAGCCACTCAACAACAGTTTCGGGCCAGCATACACCCAACTGCCCAGCCGTTAATACTTCCAAGGCCGTGCCCCAGCTATGAAATGCAAATCGCAGCCCCTGTTTGCTGACACCTTCAAAGATTTCCTGGGCACTCGAGAACCCTCCCTGGCAAAGAATATCCATCTGAATATAATCAACCGCTTCTGAGTTAATCAGATCATGAAAGCCCAAATCATCCGGTTCGTGCTCACCTGAAGCCAGTTTCACATCCGATTGGGCGTGCAATTTTCGGTATGCAGCATGGTCATCCGGCGGTAAAGGTTCTTCCAGCCAGACAGGATTATACTCCTTCATATCACGAGCCAATTTCGCAATAGTCTCGAAGGAATAGTTTTTGTCCCCCATCCTCCACCATGTATGAGCATCGACCATGAGTCCGGCATCATGACCCACAGCCTCCCGCATCAGAGCAACAGTCTTGAGGTCTTTCTCCGGCCCGTTACCAGGGCGCATTTTGTACGCCGGAAATCCCATGTCTATGACCGCCTGTGCTTCGTCGGCGTACTCCTGCGGTTCCATGTACATACCAGCACTGCCATAAAGTTTTATCCTGTCACGCTGCCTACCGCCCAGCAAAGCCGACAGCGTACATCCTTCATACTTCGCCACAAGATCGAGCAATGCAATTTCAACAGCCTTATAGGTTTTCATGACTTCCAGATTTGCTGAAAAGCAAAATTCCTGCCAGCGGCGAGGGTCCTTGCCTATCAGAAAAGGTGCAATTATTTGCTTTATTTCTTTGTCTGCCCGCTTGTGGGCAGGGCCTGGAGCATATCCCTTCAAACCTGAATCGGTGGTTATTCGAATCAACATCGCATCTCTTTTTAAAATTGTCCGCTGCCCCGCCCAAAACTGCAATTTGACAGGCTCGGGCATTTGGTAGGACATAAGAAAAGAGTCAACCTGCGTAATTTTCAAAGTTTGTTTCCTTGCTAATCCTCAAGATTAGATTTATATATGATTTCTATTTTCCGGCTTCGTGAGAGTTTTTCAGCTCATGTAATTTCTTTGCCATTTTGCAGGCTCCAATCCGGACAAAGCTCAAATCCGAACCACAGGCAATAAAACGAAATCCTAATTCATAGTACTTCTTAAATTCTTCGGGCTTCTGAAGCAGGATACCGGCCGCCTTACCTTCTTTTACGGCCGCATCAGCAGTGGCTT
>CAZWME010000428.1:0-5223 GCA_964634515.1 uncultured Pirellulales bacterium
TGTGAACAGCTCGGATGTGAGGCGTACGTTGCAGGTAATGTTGGCTCCGGTACTGTCGAAGAGATGCAGGACTGGGTCGAATATATGACGTCCGATGCCGATAGTGAAATGGCCAACCTTCGCAGGATGAATGGACGTGACAAGCCCTGGCGGGTAAAATACTTCGGCGTGGGAAATGAGAACTGGGGTTGCGGCGGAAATATGTCACCGGAGTTTTACGCCGATCTTTATAATCGCTTCCAGACCTATGTGCGAAGCTACTCCGGCAACCGCATCGTTAAAATTGCATGTGGACCCGGCAGCGAGAACTACCCGTGGATGACGACCGTTATGGAACGTGCTCATCGAAGAATGAATGCAATTAGTCTTCATCACTATGTCCGGGGAACGGGCAACTGGACTAAAAAGGGAAGCGCGACACAGTTCGGCGAGTCCGAATGGTTTGCCCTTATGAAAAACACGCTGACTATCAACCCTTTATTGAAGGGGAATATCGAGATAATGGACCGGTTCGATCCGCGTGGACGTATCGGTTTGTTCGTAGATGAGTGGGGTACGTGGTGGGACACAGAACCCGGCACTAACCCGAGTTTCCTGTACCAGCAGAACACCATCCGGGATGCAGTCTCAGCAGGTATATTTCTCAACGCTTTCAATAATCACTGCGACCGCGTGAAAATGGCAAACATTGCTCAGACCGTAAATGTTCTGCAGGCGATGATTCTTACCAAAGAGGAAAAAATGGTATTAACGCCGACCTATCACGTTTTTGAAATGTACAACGTCCACCATGATGCTGTGATGCTGCCTGTTGAACTGCAGTGCGGTGATTACCGGTTCGGGGACGAAAAAATTCCGTCACTCAATGTCTCGGCATCCAAAGATACCTCGGGTAAGATCAATATAACGCTTTGCAATCTGGATCCCACAAAATCAGCGGAACTTGTTTGCGAGCTTCAGGGAACAAGACCTTCGAGCATCACCGGCCGGGCATTAACAGCAGATGCTATGAATGCACGCAATACCTTTGATAACCCACATGTGGTCCAACCCGCTGCCTTCGATAAATTTGATTTTGAAGGTAATATTTTAACGGTAACGCTGCCCCCCGGGTCGGTTGTGCTGTTGGGAACTGAATAATTAATTGATTATAATTTAAACAAATATTGATGAGGCAGGATATGAATCGACGAAATTTCTTAAAAGTCGCGGGTATTGGATTAGCATCGCTGGCAATGCCGGGCTGTGCCGAAGGCTTACAGTCAGGTAGCGGTGCTGCAGGCTCAAAAAAACCTAATATCGTTTTTATTATGGCAGACGATATGGGCTATGGTGACCTCGGCTGCTACAATAAGAAATCGAAGATTCCAACGCCTAATATGGACGACTTAGCAGCCGAGGGTATGCGTTTTACAGATGCCCACTCTCCATCCGCCGTCTGCACCCCTACCCGCTACGGTGTGCTCACGGGGCGATACTGCTGGCGGAGCCGGCTGAAAAGGGGCGTTCTCGGCGGCTATTCACCGGCTTTGATCGATACTAATCGCATCACGGTAGCCTCGATGTTAAAACAATACGGTTATGCCACCGCATGTTTCGGCAAGTGGCATCTTGGCCTTGGCAGCGCTAAAAAGACGGATTATGATAAACCGCTCGTTCCCGGTCCCAATGCACTTGGCTTTGATTATTTTTACGGGATCCCCGCGTCACTGGATATGACACCCTACTGCTACGTAGAGAATGAGCGGCCGGTGGAAAAGCCCACATTGACAACTGAAGCCGGCAAGGCCAACGAAGACGGATGGTGGCGCGCCGGAGCAATAGCGCCGGGTTTTAAGCATGTGGAGGTTCTGCCAAGGCTGACTGAAAAAGCGGTTAAGTATATCGACGACCATACTAAGACATCACCGGAAAAGCCTTTCTTTATGTACTTCCCCCTGCCGGCGCCGCACTGCCCCATCGCCCCGGCGGATTTTGTCAAAGGCCGCAGCAAGGCGGGTGGCTATGGTGACTTCGTCGTGGAAGTTGACTGGACGGTCGGGCAGGTTGTAAAGGCTCTGCAGCGCAACGGTCTTACCGGCAATACGTTGATTATCGTTACCAGTGACAACGGCTCGCCGGGCCGGACAAAAATCAAGCGGGACCCATATTCGATTATAGAAGTTTACGGTCACTATCCAAATGGTGATTTGCGCGGCATCAAGGCCGACGCATGGGACGGTGGCCATCGCGAGCCGTTTATCGCCCGTTGGCCGGGCAAAATTCCTGCCGGTACCACTAACGATGAAATTATCTGCCTGACGGATTTAATGGCGACCTGTGCGGCTATTGTCGGCGCAACACTCCCCTCTAATGCCGCCGAAGATAGTTTCAATATACTGCCCGCCCTGTCGGGTCAAAAGCTAAATAAGCCGATACGCGAAGCTATCGTTCACCATACCCTCTCAGGAATGTTTGCCATCCGTCAGGGAAAGTGGAAGCTCATACTCGGTCTCGGCTCTGGCGGTTTCACCAAGCCCCAAAAAATCAAACCAAAACCGGGTGAGCCGGCCGGACAGCTTTACAATCTCGAAGCGGATCCAAAGGAGGCGAATAATATCTGGCTGCAACATCCTGAAATTGTCAGCCGGCTTACGGAACTGCTCAACAAATATAAAACGCAGGGTTACAGCAGAAAGATATAGCGAATAGCCTATGTACAGCATCAAAGATATATTGAATATCGAGGTGGCTCCGGCCCTTGGGTGTACGGAGCCTGCGGCAGTTGCCTT
This sequence comes from uncultured Pirellulales bacterium, assembly GCA_964634515.1. Classification (GTDB taxonomy): domain Bacteria; phylum Planctomycetota; class Phycisphaerae; order Sedimentisphaerales; family Anaerobacaceae; genus NIOZ-UU13. The sequence continues at coordinate 2,772 of CAZWME010000428.1, forward strand.
ATGTACCGCAGCAGCAGGTCAGGTGCTCGTTGATAAGAACCTCGACAGCATCGAATTGTGGCTCAGTCCGAGTATCTACAAAAATGCGTTTGCTGTTGCTATTCCCGGAGCCAGGGGGGCGGTCGGCATTGATCTTGCGGCGGCCCTCGGTTTTCTTTGCGGTGATCCGAAACTCCGGCTTGAAGTTCTCGAACCCGTAAACGCCGGCGCGATACAAGAAGCTCGCAAGCTCATCGCTTCGGATAAGATACGTATTCATCTTGCCGGCGACAGATCCGATATTTTCATTCGTTGCCGTCTAACGGCAGGCACTGAGACGACTGAGGCAATTGTTCAGGAAACACACGATAACCTTGTGCGTCTTTCCCATAACGGCCGGAATATCTCCGACCACCCATTGCTTAGCGGTTCAACGGAATCTCAAACTGACGTGCAGAAGCTGGAGGATTTCTTACGTAAACATACTCTTGAGGGCTTGATGGCCCTGATTGAGAGTATGGACGATGAGGATTTTGAATTTGTGAAACGTGGTGTTGATTATAATCTTGCCCTGTCACAATGTGGATTAACTCAGGACTGCGGTATGGGCGTCGGAAGGACCCTCGAACAATTGGTACGGGAGGGGCTGATAAAACGTGATATGATTCTCGATGCTCGCATTCTGACTTCGTCGGCCGCCGATGCGAGGATGGGCGGTGCGAAGCTGCCTGCAATGAGTTCTGCCGGCAGCGGCAATCACGGCCTGACTGCCGTGCTTCCCATCTGGGCCGTTAAGGATTATTTGGCCGTGGACTCGGAACAGGATGTGCTAAAGGCTATCGCGCTGTCACACGTTGTCACCGCTTACATTAAGGCTCATACCGGCAGGTTGTCTGCTGTCTGCGGATGCTCGATTGCCGCCGGTGCCGGGGCCGGAATTGCATATTTGATGGGGGGCAATCTCAGTCACGTTTCCGGAGCAATCAAGAATCTCATCAGTGATCTTGCAGGTGTGATCTGTGATGGGGCAAAAGCAAGCTGCGCTTTGAAACTGGCTACGGCGGCCGGGACGGCCGTACAGTCGGCCCTGTTCAGCCTGCACGGGATAAACGTCAAAGACAGTGACGGCATCATCACCGTCACCACGGAACAGACCACACGCAATGTCGGTCGCATCAGTACCGAAGGTATGATTGAGACCGACCGTACGATCCTGAAAATTATGATGGACAAACAGTTTTCACATTAAAGCAATAAGCCGAATCATCCTCAGGTTAAGTAATATCGTGAGTGTAGATAGAAAGGTGGAATGAAATCTTATGAATCGACGTAGTTTCTTAAAGGTAGTCGGATTGGGTTCAGCATCGCTGGCACTTCCGAAAATGGCTGTTGGCAGAGCAAAATTTTCACAACGAAAGAACCAAAATCCAAATCTGCTGATTATCCATACAGACCAGCTAAGCTGCTGGGCCCTCAGTATCTATGCAAAGCAGCGAACTGATACGGCGAATTATGGGAAGGTCCTCGTAAAAACGCCTCATATCGATTCTCTTGCAGATGAAGGTGCAATTCTCTATAACTTCTTTACCAACAGCGCAGTTTGCACGCCTTCCCGAGGCTGTCTTGTTACAGGTCGCTATCCCCACACCCACGGTGCTTATAGAAACAATATAGAAATGAAGCGCGATGAGATAACTATTGCCCATATCCTGCAAAATAACGGCTATGAAACCGGCTATGCGGGAAAGTGGCACCTTGATGGACCGCCCAAACCGGGCTGGGTAAAGCCGCAGCGTTCTATGGGTTTTGCGGACTGCCGCTTCATGTTCAATCGCGGCCACTGGAAGAAAATAGTTGACCAGCCGCAAGGGAGTCCCGAAGTATCGCCTTACAAAGTGATTGGTGACAAAAAGACCTTTACAACGGATTGGCTTGCCGATAAGACAATCGATTTTATAAAAAAGCACCGTAGAAAACCTTTCTTCTATATGGTGAGTATCCCCGACCCTCACGGGCCGTTCACCGTCCGTGAGCCGTATATGACTATGTACAAGCCCGAGGATATGACAGTTCCTAATAACTTTAAGGAGTCTCCTACGGGTAAGGGTAATAAGAAAACAGCCGCACAGATGCGAAAGAGCAAGGCGCAATACTGCGGCCTTGTAAAGTGCATAGACGACAACGTAGGGCGTATCCTCGAATCCTTGAAAGACGAACGTATTCTCGATGATACAATCATTGTCTTTACAACCGACCACGGAGAATATATGGGTGAGCACGGCCTCTATGGAAAAAATCAATGGTACCGAACCGCCTATCAAATCCCGTTTATCGTTCGCTGGCCGAAGATAATAAGAGCCGGAACGGTGATTAATAATTTCGTTACCAACGTTGATGTTCAGCAAACTCTTCTTGGTCTAATGAAAATCAAGCCGTGTGGGCGGGAACAGGGCCGAGATGCCTCCGGCCTGTT
>CAZWME010000429.1:0-3313 GCA_964634515.1 uncultured Pirellulales bacterium
CCCGGTAAAAGTCTGTATCTGACTCTTGTACTATATTCAACATAGCCGTTTAGTTCGCTACAGAGCAATTTGTCTTCCAATGAAGTGCGGATAATCAGCAGAATAACTGCTACTGCCCCTGGTATCAATCCGTAATCAGAACCAATGATAAGTGGAGTAGAGACCCCCCATAATATTGCACCAACATAGCCCGGATGTCTCACTATTCTATACGGCCCCGTCGTTATTACTCTGTGACCTCTGTCTCGCTGAATACGAACGGCGGCTTCAAAATGTCTATTTACCAGCATGGCCCAATGGATCAAAACAGAGCCAATAATAAACAGTACGCACCCCCCAATCCCAAAATGAATGCCAAGACCGGGCCAATGGAACCTTCCTACATCCAACCGGCTATAACAGGCCAAACATAAAATCCCAAAATAACGTATATCCGAAGAATGATTTTGTCCCAGCCTTTAGTGTCCTTTTTTTCCTTCCAAAGGCCTCTTTGGTTAACCAGTTCAGGGTCAAATTTAGACACAACCGCTATGCCGCCGAACATCCCGATGAAACTTATCACAAGATAACACCAACACCCGAAGATATGAATATGACCTGCTGAAATAAACAGCAGTGTCACTTGCATAAAAGGCACAAGAAACGTACCTGCAAGAACCTTGATACCGGGCTTCTTAAGTTTTAACCTGATTGTTTGAATATTAATCACCTTCCGTGATCGAGAAAGCAGTCACTTTCTACCACGGTTGGCTTGGCTGATAACCCAGTCTGCCAAAGGTCGCTTTCTGAAGCCTGTATAGGTCACCGAAACCCTCTGCAGTCTCAGGCGTATAGTTACCGGGATGATTCCGGTCCCGGCTCCGGCCCATCTTAACGGTGTCGATGCCCTTCCATTTCCAGTATTCGCTGTGACCGTCCGCATACGCGAATGTCGTCCCGTCACCATGACGAACTGACGGATCGTCCCACCAGGCCTCCTGAACGTAGTGGACCGCATAGCTGTACGACGTTGCCCAGCCTTCATCAACGAAAACGACCCTTTCGGCCGGTGCCGGGTTGTAAATCTGCGTTCTGTTCTTCACCCATAGCCACACGCCATTCTCCTGTTTCGGTATCTGTCTGCCTCCTGATTCATGATACGTTCCCTCCGGAGGATTACCATTCATCGAATGCACGATAGCATAGGACAGCATTTCACCCCGATACCCGGTCGGGCAACTGTAAAGCTTCAGGTTCTTGCAATAAGGCCATAAAGCTCCAATTTTAATCTGCTCTATCTGTTCCAATTCCCCAAGCTGTTCTCCGCTTGCGTAATTAGGCGACCAGCAAACGCCGACCCAGGGCTTCTCGTTTGGATGCCTCGCGTCAGTAGGCGTTCCGGCATGGCCTGCCGCCCCGTTGACAATATAGCCGTCGTTATCATCCGCGTACATAATCCACACGAGTCCAAGTTGCTTGAGATGACTCAGGCAGACTGCCCGCTTGCCCTGTTCTCGCACCCTGTTAAGTGCCGGCATTAAGATTGCCATGAGTACCGCTATAATCGCAATCACAACTAACAGTTCTATGAGAGTGAAACCCCTTGGGAATCCCTTTGTCCTCCGATTAGCAATGGTTATATCTTCTGATATTTCCCATATATACTTCATTGAAACACTCCTGCATGCTTTAAGTCTCATAATAACATAATTTCTTCTCAATGTTAATAATTTTCGGTGGCTTTGCTGCAACATAGAAGCCTGCTTAACCATAGCAATTTCAGGTTAGATATTTTTTATATTAGTAAGGCAGAATCGTCCTGATGCTTTCTTTCGCTGCTGGTTATTTAGAAGCGAGCTCACTTTATATCTTCAATCTTACTCGCGTTCCGTCTGCCATGGCTCCTGATATCCTGGCGGTTGGCCGGGTTTGGGCGTGGCCATTGTAATGGGCATCTTGACGGATATTTTCTCGGAACTGCGAACGACCCTGCCAAGCTTTTCTCTTGTTAGGCGAACAGGTTCAATAACAAGTTCGGGAACGCTGTATGTATAAAGGCATGAATCATAATACGCCGGATCTTTCTGAGGCAGTCGTATAGGCTTGTGTACCTTGCCGCTTTTATCTACGTATGCGATATATGTTCTTGTGAATACCCCGCTGCCTCTTTTACTGCTGAATACTATCCATCGGCTGTTACTCGAGAAGCTATGCCAGCTTTCACTTGCGCTGCTGTTGATATCGAGCCGTTTATAGGCGAAGTCGCCTGTTTGTTTTGCTGCTTCGAGGTCTATCATATACAAGTCGCTGCTCTGTCTGTAAACAGGAAAGCAGCCGTAATCACACATGCAGAACAGCAGCCGGCGGCCGTCCGGGCTGATTCGTGGCAAAAGGATGCTGAGGCTCGTATCTTTAGCCAAAAGCACAGATTCCAGCGGCCCCCATTGGTCACGCTCCAGGTCATAACTGACACGGACGAGATCGTACTTTATTTGGTCGTAGGATTCGGGAGCGACAGTCTTATCCGGCCACGTCACCGGCGCGCTGCAAAAGTATAAGTAACGGCCGTCTGCGGACCAGGTCGGGTATGTTTCTAACCGGTCTTTTCGGGCAAGATTCGGTGTGGTCTTTACAGTTTGTGAGTCCACAAGGTAGTAAGCCATTAGAGAATCGAAATCCATCACATCCCGGACCTCGCTTGCTGACGAGTGAAATAGCTGCCTGACTTTGTTAACTGAAAATGCGGCAACGCGGCCGCTCGGATGCCAGGATGTATAGCCGAATTTTGTGCCAATCTTTCGTACCTTGTCGCCTTCGATCAGCAAAGCCGAGCTGCCGTAAACTGCGCTGCGGATACCGAGCAATATTTTTTCGGCACGGTTTCCGCAAAAAGCGTGGCAGTTCACACAGCCGTGCTTGAAATATTCATTATTTAATATAGTTGATTCATCAAAGCTGCTAAGATTACGCTGATAGATGCCCATATTTCTCCAGGTGATATGGCCCGGTCGAATCTTTCGATATACGAGGAAAGTATCAATGTCCTCATTGGCAATTTCGGCGGTGAGAGTTTGAAAGCGGGACCACCCGATATTTTCTCCTTTAGAAGATGATGCGCCGGCCCCGGTTTCGACATAGACATCCAAATTGAGCTGCCGGCCGCGGTTTAAATCAAGAAGCTCATGCCAGGGGCGCTTCGGAATCAAAATCGTGGGTTTCTTGCTGAATATCTCAATTGGATTTCCTTTTTCGGAGTATATTCTCACGAAATAGCCTGCCCCTTTCTGTTGTATGACAAAGTTCATGGGTGCGATGTTTGGCGGGATGACACTGC
>CAZWME010000429.1:3323-5221 GCA_964634515.1 uncultured Pirellulales bacterium
TTTTGCAGGCCGGTCGATGGAACGGTATTGTGTGATCGTGACTTTTCTGTCGTGGCAGGCATAAAGCAATGAAACAGCTATAAGTGCGCATACGATTATCGCGTAAATGAATTTAGCTTTCCTTGTTTTATGTAATTTTGCTTTCATATGTATATAAAATTGAGTCATTTATTCGAGCCTATAGATCCAAACTTATAATAGTAGAAGTAAGTGTTGAGGAATTTTTTTGACAGCTCTTTGGCAGCAGCTTGTTTGTCTCGGCCGTAACTGCTGAAGAGCCGGGAGAAGTCTTCGATCTCTTTACGCTTTTCAGGACTTGGTGGATAACCGCTGAGATTAAAAGGCTTTCGTGTTCCATATACATAGATAAGGGCCGCTTCTTCATAATGCGTGGGTAATTCTTTATAACCGAAATCATGTAAACGCTCAAGATTCAGAACAAGTTTGCCTAAATGCTTGTTTAACATATACCTGGCCATTAGGTATTCGAATGCCATGCGATTTTTGTTGTTCCTCTCCAAAAGCTCTGAAAGAGTTTTCTCCATGAGAAGCGAGTGAGTCAGGCAATCCTTGTCCAGGCACAAAGAGCGTAAATGCTGAATGTACTTGTCCGTCGAGAGGCCTGGATCCGTTTCCAGAAGCGCAAGATAGTGCTTTGCCCACTCAGAATTAAAAAGAGTCTTGCTGAGCATACCGAGATAAATTTTAGCCGAGCCTAAATTGCCCTTTACCATATTTATCAGGGCCAGCCTCTGTAAAACCATTGGGCGACCACCAAGCCCTTCGAGACATTCGGTCAGGGCATTTTCAGCTATGTTAATAACGCCGATGTCTATAAAGACATCGAAGATTTGCCAGTACATCCATTTATATTTCTTATCGGATAAAAACAGGTAATCCGGATTTTGGGGCCATGAAAACATATTATAGCCGAGTCGGCCGACATGATACAAAGCCCTGTTGACTGCGTGAGCTATAAAGGGATCTTCAGCATTATGTTGAGCGGACGTGAGCAATTCCGGCCACATCTTATGGTAAGCATAGTAATCAACTTTAAACCGGGTTCTAAGATTTTCATTGCGCGAAAAGAAAACGACGCTGCCGGCAATAGCAACCAAAAGAAGCGATTCGACGGCCCATTTGAGTTTTGGTGAGTTTCTATAGCTGGAAAATATCTTAAATATTAGATTAGATGATTTTTTTCGGTGCTTTTTTTTGGTCCGGCCTTTTACAAGATGAAGTCTTGTCCAGAGTATCTGTAAAATCCCAAATACAAAAAGTGTCAAAGGTAGTAATAGATACAGTATATAAACGATTGTCACTTGTCTTTTCCGAACTTCATAATACTGAATTTTCCAGGAGAAAGGCAGCGAGTTGCAAAAGGCATCGATAATACTAACGCGGAAGACAAGAAGACCCATAACGTATGGAACAACGGCGGCGGATAATAAATAAAATAGACTCATCTTCCACCGGGACCTGAAAATCAATTCATAAATTGCACAGACGACTGCAAAAAGAAGAAATGCTCCACCGGCAAGGTAATACAGAATTACAGACAAGGATAAAAAAACGCTCAAAAAGCTGAAAGTCGTAGTCCGCCATAAAGTCATCCTTATGTACAGACATGCGATAAGTAATGCGATCAATAATGCCATTGTTGTTCCAAAGTAATAGGCATACTTGGTATAGAGAACAAGCAGAAGAATCGGCGGGATAAAACAAATCAAACGAATTCGCGTTAAGTTTGCTGCCTTCAACAGATAGTCTATACATGCGCTGAGCAGCCAGGCTTGCACTGTTACAACTATAGCTCCGGCCAAGGAATAGTAGAAGAGCTGTGAAAGGAAAGCTCCAAAGTATTCAACAGGGCCGCCCGGGTATGATAGAAACGGCAG
>CAZWME010000430.1:0-3099 GCA_964634515.1 uncultured Pirellulales bacterium
GCCGCTTGGCGCCTCCGGAAGTCGGTTTACCATTCTTGGTCACGTCTGTGTTTGGATTGAACCACTGTAAATTAATAGTTCCCTCAACTTGCGACAAATCCATGGTGATGATGCCGCCGTCCGGCAGATATGCCAGGTATTCGCTGCCGGGATGGGCCAGGCAGTAGCCGGTGGATGCCAGTTCGTTCTGCGGCGTCATGTGGATCAGGTCCATGCGTTCCGCATAACGGCGGACGTAGCCCAGGCTTAAGCGACTGGGCTCCAGTTTATCATCGAATGGACGGCCCAGGACTAGACCGTCGTAAGTATCCATGAAGATGGGTTTGAGCCCCCGGAAGAAGCTTCTCCACACCCAGCGGCTGCTGCCTCCGACGCCCCAGAGGTGATCTGTATCAGTGAGCACGACTTTGCGGCCATCATTGGCGGGTGGATCCTCCCGGTAGTTTCCCTCGTTATTGGGGGATATCCACTCGGCGGGGCTGTTGAACAGATCGTCGTTTGTGCCGCCCCGCCACTGAAAGGTCATCCCCACCGGATGCTGCTTCGGCTTCGAATTTTCATACTCATGACTGAGCTCGATCATGTGATATTGAAACGGAGTTGACGCCGGGCCGTGGTTTTCATTCGAAATTTCGTACATGACATTGTCCAGATCGTTGACAGTGTCGATCACCTTGCGGACATAGGTTTCCTGTATCTTCAATATGTCCGGATTCACCAATTCATGTGCTTCTACGCCACTGCCGTCGCCGTCGGCATCGGCATTAATGCCGTTGATGTTGTTGTCCGGGTGAAACGGGTGGTGTTCCCAGGCCATGGGAACGCGTTGCAATCCCCAGCCTTCGAACAGCATCACCGAGACATAGATGCCGCGCGTCGCCGCTTTTTCGAGCCGTGTGCGCAGTCGCTGAAAATAAATTGGATCAAATTTGGTTAGATCAAATTTCGGCTTACCGTCGATGGCGTTGCCCGGTCCAACGCGAGGGTAAATGTGTGGATAGACGCGGTGTATATCCATCCTCTTGCCGTGTTTTTCCGGATTGAGGTCCCGCACATCCCAGATCAGCAGTTCCCAGGTCCACAGACGCATGTAATTATGGCCATGCTGTTCCATCCAGTCCAGCTGGGCATCGAAATCTAATGCCTGCGGTGGATCGGTGGGACTCATGTCGACCAGGTTGTTCCACGTATGCGAGCCGGTCAGGAGGATCGCCTTGGCGCTGTTATCCGTGAAATAGCGGGGATTGATGTCGGACACCCGTAGCGGGCCCTGATCCGACACTGTCGTACTGCAACTCAGGGTCAGTGCCGCTGTAATCACCAGGAGCGCTAGAGTCTTTTGCATAATCAGGTACTCCTCTGAGGATACGTAAATTGCACAATTCTTGCAACATGGCAGAATAAACCACGGAATACTCAGAATACAAGTAAAAGTATATTTAGCACACATAAATCATGTATCCATACTACTGTTGAGGGGTGCGCTGGTAGTGATGGTATTAATGCATGCGATTGGATGCCAGTCCAAAGCCGTCCGCACCGAAGCACCAGCCGATCTGGAATTCCAATATGCAGGTTGGGCTCTGGATCAGACGTATCAGAGAGGTGTTGAACCTTTTTAATTCAAGGGTACGGAGGGCAGGAACTGGAGTCTCACCGGTAGCCTCCGGCACCAGTAGCCTTCGGCAGCGGCCATTTTTTACCTGCATCCTCAAGAATGAGTACCCAGTCATTTCCCCGGCCGGATGTAGGGGGCGAATAGGTCTGGAAACCTGTATTTGGGCCATTCTGCACATGATAAACCGAGCCATAGCGGGGATCAAACCAGATCACTTTGATTCGGCGTGTGCCGACCATACTTTGTCGCAGGGTAAACGGTTCGCCGCACGGGGAATATATGACAGCAAAGGAGCAATCCGCTGCCAGTGCGGCCCGGATTTTACTGCCGCCCTGCAAGGGACCGTTGACAATCATCTGCTGACAGGGTTCCAGCAGATGCCAGGGACGCGATTGCAACAGACGGCCCAGCAGTCCTATCTGGAAGGCGCCGGGATGATCAAGCGCTGCACTCCAGGGGATGTCGGCAAAGATATTCGGTACCCGGTCTGGTTCCCACATCTGCCAGACATTGTTATTGCCATAGGTATGGCCGCAGGCGCCTGCCAGTATTGACCACCAGGCCGCTTGACGGACATCGTAGGCATCAAACCGGTCATACCGGTTGAAATTCTCAAAGTAGAATCCGACAGCCAGGCATTCATACCGGGGCTCGCCGTCCACCGTAGGTTTCGGAGGTGAGAGGGCGTAATCATGGTCCGTGAACGCGCCATTGTCATGGTCCCGCGAGGAATGGGAGGATTGGTTCATGTTGAAATCCAGCCAGTCAGCATGGTGGAAAAAATCAGAGGATTGCCCGGGACCTATCGGATGATAGGTTTTCAGGATCGTACCGCCGTCTCCAGCCTCCAGTCCCTCCGCAATGGCCGTTACCATTGCGCGGTCGGCGTCTGTCTCCACATTCTGGTCGCCGCCCAGAATCCAGATCACCGAACGTCCCTTGTAGCGGGAGCCCAGAAACTCGCCATATTGTCGGCCGGTTTCCGGCGTAAACAATCCCTTCTTCCAGTGGATGCCCCAGGTCGGCAGTATGCCCAGTACAAGCCCCAGTTCTTCAGCGATGCTCAGAAGGTCGTCCACGTGCCGAAAATAGGCTTCATTCGGCTGCCGGACATCCTTCCCAATAAACGGCAGGTCGCCATTGGCGTTGGGTACATCCAGCATGTTCTTGAGCCCCGGCACTACCGCCTGGATGACGGTAAATCCCTTGTCGGCACGGTTTTGCAGATAGTATCGAGCCTCTTTGTGATCCAGCCGCAGAAACATCTGCCAGCCGGTATCAGCAAGATACAGAAACGGCGATCCGTCTTGTCCGACGAGATAGCGGCCGTTATCGCTCACGCGGAGATGTTGTGCCGTTGTTGCGACCGGCATTGTGATCGTGAGTATCAGTATGAGTGACAATAGTATCCGGGAAGTGGTCATGACTGTTTCCTTTGGTATTCCCCATTTCAAAATCGAAGATAGATTGTTTATTGTTAC
>CAZWME010000430.1:3109-5217 GCA_964634515.1 uncultured Pirellulales bacterium
CGCATCATAATGTTCCGAATCAATCGTTTTGTTAATTTCTGTGATTCACTTTCTCTTTGTTGCGTCCGCAAGAACCGAATTGTTGTGCCATTGCCGATACAAAGGCCCACCGGATGTTATCGTTCATGTATTTGGGCATTATAGCCCAACATTCACGTCGGACTGGCACGCAATCGGCCGATACGTTGCAGGATTGCTACGAATAACCGGCGGTTGACCATGACTTCGGCCAGTTGAAAGGTGACAGACCGACTGTGTCGCACCATCTTCGCGCCTGTCTTGATCAGTGTCTCCAGAAGGCTACACAGCGACCAGTCGCGGACGCGCCTGGGAAGCACCAACCGTCTTACAAAGTTGCCCAGATTGTATGCAAGAACAAATAAGCTGAGTCTCACCTGATGCGAGACGAATCGTTTGCATGACAAAAATTCTCCTTCCGGTTCTTTCCCAATAGTCGAACTTTGCCAGAATCCTCACACTTTCGATCCATCAAATTCCGGGGAGAAGGCCTCCCTGGGCCATTGTCGCAGTCTCGCATCAGCCCCACCTGGATGCATATGATCCAAGGCAGCCTGGATCACGCGGGCATCATCTAATCCTTTTCGTCCCTGTGCGATTTTATTACCATGGTAATCCTCTGCTGTTATGGTCCCATTCTCATGATGCACGACCACCGGGGATTCCCACTAGACATTCGTAGAAGTCTGTGTCACCAGAGGAACAGCAGTCATACATCCCCAGAACAGCAGCATGGAGCTGTGGGCACGCTAGTACATGCATCATCCTCCGGTTCTTGAAATTGCGGTCCTGAATCAAACTCATGATACTTTTCATTCGGCCTGTATGGCCTTGCCACCTTCTTTGCAGCACCGAATCACTGGACTGTTACAACCATGCGCCGGTAGCTGGTGAGGCTCGGCCGGCCGTTGTCGGACACTTCGAGTACTACATGGATGGTCTTTTCAGAATTCACCCGGGGCGCTACAAAGCTCGCGTCTTGTGACGTGCTGTTGCGTATATGGACACTGCCCTCAAAAGAATCCGCTTCACCGTATTGCCACCATGTGTACCGTAAACCGTCGCCATCCGGATCACGCGACCCGGCCGCGCTGAGATTCACTGTGGTTCCGAGCGCAACCGTCAATCGCATTATCTTCGTCGATACATCGCCGTTCAACACGGCGTGCGGGTTGTGGTTGGCGCCAGCGTAATCCTTCACACACCAATCCATACGTGCCTGAAATTCGGCCTGCATGGCATGCTGATAGCGCCCGACGGTATAGAAGACCCGCTGACTCGGGTTCTCCGAACCGGGATGATCGTCCTGCGCAGGCGCCCAGTGGTTCGTGCCTGTGACCCGTTCGTAGCGCCCACCCCAGTTTCCCATCGCCGGATCTGCGGCGTCACCAAGACCTTGATGCAACAGTTGAAAGAAAGTTCGCGAGTCGAAGTCCCGGAGTCCGGGTCGTTGGTGATTCACATGTGTAGGAAGCAGGCTTCCCAGGGCGCCGTGTCCTGTACGCACATGCTGATCGGCCCAGGCCGTATTCCAGATGGATGTATCCGCCCCCTTCATAGAGTACTGGCCCATACCGCCAAATGGTCTGCTGCTGTTTATTGTTTTATTGATAATGTACCCCGGACCGACCAGAAAGAGGGTGGGAAACCGGTCCCGCAACCATCCGCCGGGCCCTTCGCGGGCGACCACCGTATAGATGGCTCGTATCTTGGACAGGAACTCGGCTGCCTGGGCCGGTGTACGCTGCTGCTGGACCTTCCACAGGGCTTGTGACAACTCGAATTGCTGAGGTTGCCCGACCCAGTCCAGGAACCAGAGGACTTCAGAACTGGCATCCACGACCTCGATAATCAGGTCGGAACCCGGTGTATCCCTGCCCGGGCCCGGTAGGCTGGAACCCTCCGGACAGGAGAAGCCCTTCCGGACCTTGCTGCGAAGAAAATCCGCAGTGGGATACGTCGGATCGTGCAGACGCAGGTTCTCGTCTACTTCGTCGTATTTGTCGATGACACGCTGTATTGTGTGATCACGATTCAGCCATACTTTGGTCTTGCCGTCATCGATTCGTTCACTGGAGGCAATGATTCCT
>CAZWME010000431.1:0-5215 GCA_964634515.1 uncultured Pirellulales bacterium
CAGAAACAATTGGATCAAAATTACTCCTGACGCTGAATTTGGGAACCTTAACATTATTGAGGCAAAGGATCCTGGTGTCTGGTTTAATGCTCCTACACTAATGCATAATCGTGAAGCAGTTGTTGATGACATAGAGCTATATCTTGAGATGATGGCCGATACGCCAAGAGGCCCGAAGATTGCCGAACTAATCAAGCAATGTATTCTAAAGGCTAATGCTGGGTAACACTGATGGACAATGCAATATTCGGACAATTAGCTGAATTGGCACAGCCTCTTAATAGAATTGGTATAAAGCCTCTTATCTGCGGTGGACTCGGAGTTTACCTTAGCTTGTACAAGCAACAAAGTGAAGCAAGTAAAATGCTTCGCGCTACAAGAGATATAGACTTAATGCTGACCAGACAGGACGTCTCCGATGAAACCAGAAGAAATGCTATTGCTAATATAATTACCGGTGAGTTAAACTATGAAGTCCGCAAAGATTGCGAACACTTTCGTTTTCATAAGGAAAACAACCAACAGTTAGATATATTAACCCCGCCAATTGATGGAATCAAGGTACAGGGGGTCAGATCCAAACTTGTTAAGTCAAAGTTGCATGGCCATATTGCATATGAAGCATGCTTTATTGAGGAGGATTTGAGAACTATTTCTTCGTCAGAGATTTTGTCTGGCGACAAGATTGGTAGTTTTGAGGTACTGTTACCTTCACCAACAAATCTGTTAATTCTCAAACTCTTTGCCTTTGATGACCGAAGCAACAAAGATGATCCAGAGCATGCGCAAACACATGCTCTGGATGTCTATTTAATAATAGCAATGCAAACTCAGAGAAGGAATTATCTCGAAGGGCAGGAATTTTTATCTCGTCATAAAGAGTCAGATATCATCCAAAAAACCCAGTCTATCGTCGATAATAAGTTCTCTTCTGTAGATAAGGATGGCTGGCGGCTTGTGCTTGAGACATCCAGCTTCTTTCCAGACAAAAACATCCAAAAAAAAAGAGAAAAGTTAGAGAAAGCCAGAAGCCGTTTGAAAAGATGGTTTACTATTTGATATTATTTCCGGGTTTCTCAAGACCACTTTATTCAATAATTACAAAAAAATAAATTCCGGAGGCCAAAAGAGACCATTTTCAAACAAATGCGACTGGAAAAAGTCCCCTTTATTTATGTTCCTGCCAGAGTCTGCGGATTCTCTGGTAATGTTCCTGAGTGCTCTGTGCCAGCATGGTCAAAGTATGTTTTGTTTTTATGCTGTCGGTTTCAATGACTTCAAAATATTTGTTTTCTATCAGTGCTTCTTCGAGGCGCAGAGCCGTTGACAAGGCATTTATCAAAACAAAATCAGGCTGATCTGCCATCTCGGCCAGTTTATTCACATATTCGGTCGAACGCTGAACAGCTCCTATCCGAAACCTTTCGACGACAAAATCTTCGGAACTACCTTCGATATCTGCCTGAAGTTTATCTATCCAGCCGGCATGCTGAACCTCCTCAAGGGATAATTCGGTCCAAAAGTCTTTGTATTCCGGGAATTTATCAGCATAACGTTCATACAAGCGAGCAAGTGACTGTTCATGCTCTTTCATGGCTTGTAAAATTACTTCCGGTGCTTTTGCTATATTCATAATCCTGCTCTTTTATTAATGATTTTATTTAAAACAAATACGAGCCTATTTATCATTTTTTTCTGCATCCAACATATAATCGGTAATTGAGCGGTATCGGATAAGTCTCTTGTGAGCTACATAAGACAAAAAGGTCAATATTAAGAAAAGATACAGACCTGTATGCCGTACTCGTATTACGTGGTTAGGCACCCTATATTGATAGTTTGCAGGCGTTCCAGCAGTAACTCATAAACAGATAAATCTGTCTGTTATTGCGGCAATCATCACCGCCAAAGTTAATTATCAGTATTATTATGGCCGAATCCAAAAGATTTTACTATAATCTCGGTTTCGTTTTTGAAAAATCAAAAGCTTGAATCTTCAGAGTAGATCTGATATTTTATCGGCCATAAGACTCAGCCCTGATATATCGGGATAACTGAGCATATAACAGGTTTTACTCTTTGTCTGCTCGAAGATGTATTCTTAGAATGAATTAGAAAGGGTTCAATAATGAAACGACTTCTGACATTTGTAGTTTTAGCCGCTTTAATATACTGCCTTACGGGCTGCACCCAGTATTGGTACCAGGAAGGCAAAACCTATAGAGAGTGTGCAGACAATTTGAGGGTGTGCCGAGAAGAAATGCTCAAATACGTAGATTTAAAAACAATAAAAATCGGCGGGTACGATACCAGATTCATTGAAGAGTGCATGAAGGAAAAGGGATACAAATCTGTTACCGAGAACGATTTGCCATTAAAAGTTAAACGCAAAAATCCACCTAAGTGGTATATGCATGGTGTAGCAGGAACCCTAGAGTAATAATATATCAAGAATCAAATAACTACAAACCATAAGCTGAAGTAAAGATGGATATTTTAATGCCGCCCGTATCCGGCATTAATATATAATCCCCAGACGGTATCAATTTCCACAAACAGATTCATTGCTCGCTTTATGTGTTTTGCGACGCAGTATCATAAGTCCTGCTTTTCTTTTGGTTTGTATGAATTTCCTTTCTCTTTTTAGTTCTTTTGTTACACGTTTATGTTTAATCACGCCGCTGCGTGTGTGAAACTTTTTTGAAATGTTTTGCCAGATTTTTTCAAATGCTTTAGGGGTTTTATTGCAGAGTTGACTCAATACGGGAATATCAAGCCTGTATTTGCCGTTGTTGCAATAAAAATACAGAATCAAAGTAAAATAAGCTCCTCGTTGTTCCAATGTCACTGCGATAAAGTCCAGGTCTGTCAAAAACGCCTCAGATTCCAGTCGAACGTACTTTTCTTTCATTTTCGTTCCTTTTTATAGATAACTTCCGTCGTGCCCGACAGTTCAGTGGCTATTAGAACGTCCGGCGACAAATCGAGCAGCATGTCATTGTGACTGGAGGCCAGGATGAATATCGTTCCGGTACGTTTGGCACATTTGTAAATGTTGTATGAAATCACAGCAGCGGTAATGCGGTCCAACTTGGAGCAGAATTCGTCGGCAAAGATAAATTTTTTATTCGCTACCAATGCCATCGCCAGACGGAAGCGGTACTTTTGGCCGTCGCTGAGATTCCGCGGCTGATTTAGGATACAAAAACAATCGTTCAGGCCGGCGATGCTGAGCACTTTAAGGCTGTCCAGCAAATCACCATCAATACAATCGATAAGCGTTTTGTCATCTGGGAGCTCTATTCGGTCAAGGTTCACCCTGTCAGCAGAAGGAACGGATTTTTCCAGTTCACTCAGCAGGACGCTTTTGCCGGCCCCCGACGGACCTGAGATATAAACTATATCACCGGTGTTGATTTGAAGCTGACAACTATAACTTACTTTCCTTTCAGTCAATCTATCGATTGAGAGCCCGAACATTCTGCAAACTAAAGCGACTTTATCAGTAATTGTTCCTTTCCAGTTGAAACTTTTTGAAACACTGTATGTTGGCATAATTCGTACCTTTTTATTTTTTTTTGCGTTATTCACATTCTTTCAGGATGCTGTTTATTTTTTTTATGGTTTCAGTAACTCGATAACGACTTCTATGTCGCTTTAAGGCAATTTTTTTAATCGACAAACCCGTCAGGAAGTAGTCTTTTGCAATGGCCATTTGGTATTTGTTAAATTTGCGACGGTTGCGAAGGCAGGTTATATATCTTCCATCCAACAGCCGCTTTGTCAGAATGTTTATTCTTCGAGCTATACTTGTCCGGCACAGACCGGTTAATCGAGATATCTGAAAAGTGTTGTTGCCGTTCTCCAGATACACAGTCATCAGGAGTTTGTCTTTTCCATCGAGGTGACTGAGCCTGCTGCGTAGCAATTCGATTTGTGCCCGATTCTTAATTTTGTCATCAAGACTTTTTTGTGCAAGATTTGAGTGAATTGTTTTCATCGCTTAGCCTCCTCTATACCCAGATATTAGTATTAAAGGCATTGCTTGAATCCATATATGAATACCAGTTTGTTAGATATATGCTTAACATTAATAGCAATTTAACATATTGGCAAACTTTGTCAAGGATTTAGTATTATTTTTTACAAAATATTCAAAATATATGTAAATTATCAAACATTTTAATATAAAATCCCCTTCTTAAATTTGTGTTAAGGCTTGAATTGCTGGAATTTCCTGAGATTATATGGTTGTTTTGAGTGATAATATTGGACTAATGTTATGAGTAAGGGTGCAGAGATGAACGATATAGGTGATAAATATCAGCAGGAAACAAAATATGAGCCGGGCAGGATGCCAAGACATCGTTTGGTCTGGGAGTCTAAGCCAGATGTGTATAAGGAATATCCGGATTCACAAAAGATTGAGCTTGCGAGTTTTGAGCCAAACCAGTTGATGAGTCTGGACCGAGCCTTGAGGCAGAGAAAGAGTATCCGTGATTTTCAGGCCAAACCGATAAGCCATGGCCAACTTTCATATTTGCTGTGGGCATCGACGGGTATCCAGAGAATCGAGGAAGGATATGCATTTCGCACAGCCCCATCGGCGGGAGCACTGTATCCGATAGAGACCTATGTGGTTGTTAATAACGTAAGAAAGCTCCAGGCCGGTATTTATCATTACTCTGTGAGAAATCATGAGCTTGAGCAAATAAAGCAGGGCGAGTTTCAGCAGACAATAGCAACGGCGGCTTTGGGGCAGGAGATGTGTGCATCGGCGACGGCGGTTTTTATATGGTCGGCTGTTTTCGAGCGGTGCAAATGGAAGTACGGCCAGCGAGCATACAGATATATTTACCTTGACACCGGTCATATCGCTGAGAATCTGTCGTTAGCGGCTGTGAGCCTCAATCTCGGCAGTTGTGAAATCGGGGCTTTATATGACGACCATGTAAACGCGATTGTCGGCATTGACGGGACAGAAGAAAGTGTGCTTTGTATGGCCGTGGTGGGAATTCCAGCCTGATTTTGCTGCGGGCATGATACTTAGAGCCTATCCGAATTACCCGCTCTATTGCGGCCGGCTGCAAAGCCCGATGCCTGCATTGTCGGCCAAAAACGTTCTCGACGTTGAGTAAACAACGCCTCCGAGCATTTTTGACCTGCCGCCTTGGCCTCGAACTTTTCGCTCGGCCTCATAACGACCCGGTTATTC
>CAZWME010000432.1:0-5207 GCA_964634515.1 uncultured Pirellulales bacterium
CACGCGTGTGGTGAATATAATTTCCCTCAAACAGCGAATTGGTCGTCCGGCATGAGCCACTGTGACAGCCGATATACATTCCTTCCCCTTCTGTACGACGTGATTTGCTCAGGCCGGTATGATGAATGTGATTTTTTCTTATAGTAAAGGCATCACAGTCTCCGCTGTTCATTGTCAGAGCATTGTTGCCGGTCTGAAAGATTTCACATTCTTCAAACGTAATATGATGGCCCCGGATAAATCGTACTCCGGAGCTGCCGCCCTTAAAATGTATTCCACGAACAATCAGGTACGAACAATCGATAAACTCGATGTTATTATATCTATCTATGTTATCAGCAGGACGTGTAAGCATTGGTTGCTGTCCTTTTGCCGCCCGGATAACGATTGGTTCTGCGGCTGTGCCTTTAACCGTAACAGACCGGCGGGAACTTTGTGAATAGAGGCCTCCATGTAAAATCAGCTCATCGCCGGCCTTTAGAGAATTTGCGATAGTTTCGAATTCCTCCTGAGACTCAACAGTCGTAGGATAAATTTCAAAGACGGCTCCCGGGCAGCTCTCTGTATAAAGAACATTGTTGGCACTAGCAACCAACAGAAGAAATAAAAAGATCTTTCGAACGCTCTTTTGTCCCATTTTACACACACCTAATAGTGTCAGATTTTTTTTTACAAACTCCAGCCTTCGCGATATCGAGTGCGGACATACTTATTGGCCTCGGGCAAATTCGTTACTTTCATATTGTCGGGATCCCATTCGATTCTGGCATCCATCCGCTTAGCTACATTTCCAAGCAGACATATTTCCGTCAAAGGGCCGGAATACTCGAAATCCGCTCCAGCCTGTCTCCCGGCCTTGCAGGCACGCACCCAATCCTGCTCATGTGAGCAATTCACCCTGGGGATAGTCTTTTCGGGCATTTTATATGCCTTCATTCTGCTTTCAGGTATAAGACGCGGGTCTTCCCCGTAAACACCGGCAACAAGCTTGCCTTTACTTCCTTTGAAAAGCACACCGCCTTCGGTATGGCCCATACGCCTTCCGTCTCCAAGCTCTTTAGGACGGGGCGGGCGAACACCCTCATACCACGTCAGCTTGACCGGCGGTAAATCACCCCGGCGGCCAAATCGATAAGTTACAATAGATGCCAGCGGATGCGTATCAGGATTCAAATCCAGCGATGTCGCTTCCACACTCCTCGGATGCCCCAGCTTCAGCGCCCAAACAACCGGATCCAAAGTATGGGCCCCGCGGTCACCCATCATCCCACAGCCAAAATCCCACCAGCAGCGCCAAACAGCCGGATGGTACGCCGGATGATAGGGCCGCTCAGGCGCCGGCCCCAGCCAAAGGTCCCAATCCAGCGTAGAGGGAACATCCGGCGTTTCCTTCGGCCGCCTGCTCCACTTCGAACTCCACCCGGCATGGCCAAACGGATAATAGGACAAACTGCACCAGGCATCAACCTGGCGCACCTCTCCAATCGCACCATCAGAAATCCACTCGGAAATAAGGCGAATGCCCTCGCCAGAATGTCCCTGTATTCCCATCTGCGTGGTAACAGAATTCTCCCGTGCCGCTCTGGCTAACATGCGTGATTCGTAAACATCGTGAGTAAGCGGCTTCTGGCAATAAACATGCTTTTTCCTTCGCATAGCTTCCATGCTGATAACCGCGTGAGTATGGTCCGGGGTAGCAATAACAACAGCATCGATGTCTTTCTGTTCGTCAAGCATTTCTCGGAAATCAGTATGTATCTTTGCTTTCGGATAGCGTTTGAATGTTTTTGCTGCGTATTCATGGTCCACGTCACACAAGGCCACGATATTTTCGCTCTCAAGCTGCCGCAGATTACTCCCGCCCATACCTCCGATACCAATCCCGGCGATATTGAGTTTCTCACTCGGCGGGGTATGCCCCTGTCCTCCCAGTACCTCCCGAGGGACAATTGTTATTGCAGCGGCTTTTGCAGTTGCCGTAAGAAAACGGCGTCTGTTGATATGCTTTCTTAACATCGGAATTTCTCCTAATAATTAAATTTTCAGAAAATAACATGCTGTAACAATCCGACATTGATAATTTGTGTCCCTTTGAATCGCTGCCGGACACTCTTAGTTTACTATAGTACTAAATTTATCCGAAAAACATAACTGTTTTTAAACCTTTCAATGCAGAACAAGTGCCTGGATAGTCGCCGGCGTTATTAGTTTCTTATCTTCGGACCTTAATCCTATAAAACTTCCCGGCATGACAGATTGTTCATTTTCCTCGGATATCTACTCGATAACATATGGGAATTGCCAGTGGAAACCTGCGCCGCTTGCGGGCAGAAGCGGTTTAATCACACTTGCACATCATGACAAGCATACATGAAAGGTCAACTTAGCAGGCGTGGTCACTTATCGCCACAAAAAACCTGTGAGGCTTGCTTTGTCACGCAACTTTTAGTATTATAATGGGATTAAACCGGAGCAATTCAGACATGTTGACGATAAAGGAATATTCCCAAAAAATAACCTTTTTACTGGAGCAAGACAAATAAATGAAAACAAAGGTGATATTTATTATACGACTCTGTATAGCAGGCTTTTTTTTGCCGGTGTTTTTACCGGAACATACCGGGGCCAACGAAGCTCTCTGGATTGAAGGAGAGGATTACATAACATCTTCATGGAACAACCATTCCTGGTATCGTAGTACCAATATAAGCATGGATCTACTGTCGCCCGGAAAGCCCGGCGAATCCAACGGCGATTGGCATGTACATTTTACAGACAATGATTACTCAGATTCCGCTACGGTTACTTACTCCGTCAAAATCACTGAAGGTGGCAGCTATATATGGTGGATTCGGCTCAATCCGTTTCATAATCAAGACGGCGGCGCAGACTATAGCTACAGGTTCAAGCCCGGACGCGGAGTCGATGGGCTCTGGAAAGACCTGGATGTATCTCAGGCCCGGGACCATATGAATGACCTGGTGGATCCGTGTATCGATATTCGTTGTATCGCATGGTCCTTTGGTGATACGTTCGAGTTAGCGCGAGGCACGTATGAATTCCAGATCCGAATTTCTGATAACGACGGCGCCGATAAGCAGAACCACGGCGGTATAGACGTGATGGCTTTTACCAACTTCCCCTGGGCTCCAAGCGGCGTTATTCCACCGGACCCCAATCCTCCGGCGCCCGGACGAGATGATTGGTTTATGTTGATGGCCGCACCCGACCAATTCTCTGAAAATTCTATCATTGATATGAGCAACCTCCTCGATAAACCCGCAGGAAAACATGGTTTCCTCAGACGACAGGGCAATGATTTTGTTTTCCAAGACGGAACTACCGCGAAATTCTGGGCAATCTGTGCATCAATGACCGAAACGGTAGAGGCACAGCAGCAACAGGCCGGATTCTATGCCAAGCATGGCATCAATATGATACGCCAGCATCCGGTAGAGAGCGTGCTGGGCACGCTAAAGGGCAGACCCGGTAATCGCTACTTTGATCCCATTAAACTTGACAAGTGGGACAAATGGTTTTCGATACTCAAAGACCGCGGTATCTATATGACATGGTCGATATTTTACCATCACGTGGCCCTTGCCGACCAGGGTATCGACACTAAACTCTACAACGAGCTGCCCAACCGCGGCGGCGGTAAAGACACGTACGGCTTTGCCACCTTTGTAGAGGAATATCAGGACTCACAGTGGGAATATGTGAACCTGCTGCTCAACCATGTTAATCCATACACCGGGTTGGCTTATAAAGATGACCCGGCTCTGGCTATTATCGAGTGCCGTAACGAAGACAGCGTTTTCTTCCACAACCCGCTCGGTGATAAATTCGCCAAGGGCCAGGCGTACCCGAATCACGGCAGCAGGCTGAAGCTGATGTGGCAGCAATGGCTCAAGAGTCAATATGACAACGACACGGCCCTGGCTAAGGCTTGGGGCGCTGGTTTGAAGACCAATATAATTAGAAACGGTGACGGATCGGTGCGAAGCCGTCCCGACTCGGTCAACGAGACTAACATGTACATTTATGCCGCGTGGGAGATGGAGAAGAATGGTCCACACAGCAAAAAACATCAGGAACGCAAGCGTATGAGCGACTTCATCCGCTTTCTGGCCGAGACACAACGTAATTGCTACGAGACTTATCAACGCCGCCTACGCAACCTAAGCTATAAAGCGGTAACAGTCAGTACCGCGTGGAAGGCCGGCGGCCCGGCGGCCTCAGCGGCCAATCTGTGGACCGACGATGCGATGGAGGCCATTGATCGACATAATTACTTCGGGGGCGGCTCCGGCGGGCACAACATCACTACGGGCTCGGTTAATAACTCCACACACCTGAACAAAGCCGGCCGCGGCATCCTCTCCAGCGGTTTGTGGCAAGTTGAGGATAAACCATTCATCATGACCGAATGGACCCAGCTCCCGCCGAACCAGTGGAAGGCGGAGATTGCCCCACTGATGGCATTCTATGGCTTGGGATTGCAGGGCTGGGATGCTTCCTATCACTTTGCCGGCTCACGCTCATACATGGGCGACGGCTGGCCCAGAATGAGGTCCTATGTCACCGAAACGCCGCACTACATCAGCCAGTTCCCGGCCCTGGCCTTCGCCATCTATAACGGCCACTTTGACGAAGGTGATATTGTTTCGGCGCGCCGGCTGTCAATCGATGAAATCTTCAGCGGCACCGACGTACTGGAACAGGAATACGGGACAGTCGGTTATGACGAAACTGGACTCCTGGCACGCGGTGACACACCTGTTGAAGCGCTGGCTATAGGGCGCGTGACTCTAAAGATTGAAGAGAAGCCGAACACTTCGTATCTCGGCGATTTATCGCCCTATTGGGACAGGCCCAACAAGACCATCCGGAGCAACACAGGTCAACTCACATGGGATTACGGAAAACAGGTTGTAACGGTACATTCCGACAAGACACAGGGCATTATCGGTTTTGCCGGCGGCGGCACCTACGATCTGCCCGGGGTGACGGTCATAGACATCCGAACTCCATTCATCAGCTTACTGTTTACGCCGCTTGATAATCTTCCTTTGGTTAACTCTGAGCACATCCTGATTACTGCTATGGCACAGGACAAGCAATACGGCGCGGTCTATAACGCCGATGGAACCGAATTGATTGAAACCGGAGGCCCTCCCCTGCTGCTTGAGCCGGTACAGGTAATC
>CAZWME010000433.1:0-5201 GCA_964634515.1 uncultured Pirellulales bacterium
CAGGCAGCTTAAATCATGGCAAAAAAGGTAAAAACCAAGGTTTTAAAGAGTGAAAACAAGGTTGCTGGTGGTTTGTTGGTTTCTGACCGTGTACAGTTGAAAGATGTCCGGTTAATAAGCTGTAAATGTGATCAAACACCAGAAGCCACATTGGGTAAGAAAGCATATGAAATCAAGTATTCAACTGAAGTACAAATAGACAAGAAAAATGGCTATGTTATAGTCACTCCTAAATTCCACTTTGAGGCTTTTTCTGAAAGTAAAACTCAAAAACCGGTTATTCTGATGGATGCTTCTTTTCTTTTAGCTTACAAAATAGAAAACTTTGAAGGATTGACTCAAAAAGGATTCGAGCAATTTGCCAATATAAATGGAATTTATAATGCTTGGCCGTATTGGAGGGAATTTGTGCAAAATATTATTGCTCGAATGGGATTACCTTCCCTGACCATTCCTGTTTTCAGAATTGTACAATCACCTGCAAAGAAAAAAGTCAAGAAGAGAGTAGTACAGAAGAAAACTAAAACAACTAAATCAAAAAAGTAAGCTCTTGTTTGAAAAGTGAATACGGGGGCGAATGGCTTCGACCGGATGATGGACGGACAAGTCGCATGCCCAGGACGCCGGTTGGCCTGGCTAATCATTCCGGCACCTAATTTTTAAGCGACAACACACAGTTGCGCATGGCCGCCTAAATTGGCTGCCCGTCCTGCCTGATTTTGCCTGTGGATTGGGTAAGGGCGTCACTAAGCAGGCTGGCTGAGCCGGTTGTTCGGGCCGGCAAAGCGAGACCTAACCGAAATAGCTGAGCCAGGAGCCTGTCGTTTTGGCGCCTGGCAAGGTGAAGAATACAATTAAGCGACTAAGCATGTAGACGCTTGCCTTGAAGCATCTCGGGACGGGGGTTCGAATCCCCCCGCCTCCATTTTGTCTTTTTGCCATAACTTATTGTTTATCAAGATGTTATGTTTGCATTAGTGATGGTATTTTTTTGCCGGAGTGCACACATATGGCACTTTTCTTGCTTCAAAAGATACCGCTTAGGCCTGCAAAATAGGCCAATTTTGCGTTTAACTTACAAATGAAAGCAAGGATGGGGGTATTTTACCTCCCGCCCGAACTGACCTGCCATGAGTAACTACTCCAGCCAAAGCGATAGGGTGGAGGCTACTACATCCAGTACTCGGCTAACCAATGATCCCCGCGGCCATTAACTCATACTTACCATCGATTCCAAAGACCTCACCATGAAATTGCCCGCGTCAAGCCCGGATGAGTTCATACAACATATGCGATTACTGCACTCTTGCCTGGCCCATTCTCCGGATCTCTGTGCTGCCGGTTGTCGAGGTTGCTCCGGTGACTGAATCAACTTGTATCTGCGTAGAACCGAGGATGGCTCGGACCAGCGTTTTCGTGTCCACCGGCACAGACCCGGCAATCAGCTCCGGCATATTGTAAACATAGTAACACGAATCGTAAAACAAGGGGGACTTTTGCGGCGAAAGAAATGGCTTACTGATTTGACCGTTGTTATCGACATGGCTGATGAGGATCCGGGTGAATACGCCCCCCGCTCTCTTGCTGCTGAATACGATCCAGCGGCTGTTACTCGACCAGCTATGCCATGCCTCCGCGAATTCGCTGTTGACAGGCGCCTTGCGATACGCCCCGGTCTGGAGGTCCATGAGGTAGAGGTCGCTGGTCGGCTGATAGATCGGAAAACAGCCATACTCGGCCATACAAAACAGCAGGAACCTGCCATCCGGTGAAACACGCGGCAGCAGAATGCTCAGGCCGGTATCGTCCGCGCTCAACATTGTTTCCAAGGTGCCCCAGCGATCGGTTTCGATATCATAGCGTATGCGCATCAAATCGTATTTGACTTCTCGGTATCGCTCGGGCGGGAATGTCTCCGTGCCCGTCCATAACAACGGCGCGCTACAGAAATACAGAACCTTGCCATCCGGCGTCCAGGCGGGATAGGTTTCCAGCCGTTTCTTGTCAGCCAGGGCCGGCACGGTCTTGATCCTGGCTTCTTCGATGTCATAGTAGAAGATCGCCGAATTGAGATCGACCACATCATGGATTTCCGTTCGGACGTTGTGAAAAAACTGTCGGACATCGTTGACGGAGTAGGCCACGATCTTGCCGCTGGGATGCCAGGCTGTGTAGCCGAACTTCGTACCGATCTTATCAACTCGACCCTCATGTCCGTACAGAGTGACGCTGGGAAGGGAGGGGCTGCGCACACCGATGAGGATTTGGTCGGGCCTGTGGTTTATGAAGCTATGGCAGTGGACACAGCCGCCCACGAACGACTGGGTGTCGAACACGTCTGCTTCTTCGAAGTTCTCGAGGTTCCGCTGACAGATGCGCATGCGCTTACCCGCATAAGAGGAGGGTGTCATGCATCGGAAGACCAGATAGGGATCGATTTTCTCCCCCGCAATGGTGTTGACGATAGTCTGGTAGCGACTCCAGGTCCCATCTTCCTTCTCCACGCAGACGTCGAAGTATAGCTCTTGACCGACGTTGTGAGCGAGCAGGTCTTTCCAGCGGCTCCACGGGATCACGATTTCGCCTGTCGTGCTGATAACTTCGATGGTCCCGCCTGCGACGGAATAAATCCTGGCCTGATATTTCCTGCCTGGTTCGCGAATCACGAAATTCAATGGCGCAATATTAGGCGGGATAACAATACCGACGTAGTTGGGCGTGACCTTAGGCAGTCTGGGCCCGGCAACGACGGAGGCAGGTACCTTGTCTCTGCAGGAACACGCCGACAAAGTTGCTGCGAATGCCAGCATGACAAGAGGCTTCATTAAAGACCTGTCTGATCTCATCGTCACGTCTCAAGGCCGCCCAACGGATGATACTCTCCTGTCTGCCGTGCGTGGGCCACGCGTTGCAGGATAGAATCCTGCGGGTTGCAGGCAGAAATACGGCTCTTATTTTACCCTACTGCCGGGAAGAAGACAACGTTTTTCCCTGTGAGCTTAGATGGCCCGGAATAACCATTGAATATGTTGATGACATGAGTTATGATGCATGGGGTTGGGCATCGACGTGCGGATCAGCGCTGCCCTTGAAAAGAAGGGGACTGCGCAGACATGTGGAAGCATTTCGAGGATCAGAGAAATGTCGCGTGAAGGTATCCTGGAGCATTCCAGGTTGGAATCCTGCCTGTCAGCAGGCATCTTTCTTGGGCTCTTCATCTACCTGTGGAAAGGGATCGAACCCCATCTGCTGTACTACGGATTTGGTGTGTTCACCGCCTATCCGATCGTTTCCTGGGAAGGCCCATTTCTTCGTGCTACCTTCAGTACTCCGGGTGGTCCGATCAGGGCCTTGGCCGCCCTTTTGGCGCAAAGCTATTCCCAGGCGTGGCTGGGCGCCCTGACCATTGCCGCTGCCCTGGGTGTGCTCTTCCTGGGAACACAATACCTGCTGCGAACCGGGTGGGCACGGAAGCTCAGGGACTTGGCTTGGGTTCCTCTACTGCTCGCTCTGACGATCTACAACTACTACGAGAATCCGCTGCCGGTGCTGCTGGCCGTAGGACTATCGGTCTGGACAGCGATCCTTTACGACACCCTTCCGGTGAAGACACCGTGTGGGCGGACAGGTTCGTTTCTGGTGCTCCTTGGCATGGTCTATTGCCTGGCCGGTGCCTCGGTCTTCGTTTTCGCCGCCATTACCTGCATGACCGAAGCCATGCGGCACCGAAAGCTCATGCTGTTGCTAATACAGATAGCTCTGGCGGTCGGCAGCGTATTTATCTTGGGCTGGCTCGTCTTTGGCTTGGGACCTCGTGCCATATACACCGCCGGTACACCATGGGATGCGGGCAAGCCCCTCACATTCTCACCCTTAGCCGATTGGCTCGCGCTCGTTCTGCATACTTATGTCCCTACCCTAATTTTGTTGGCATTACTGGGGGGAGTCATTTTGGAGGCCGAAGTCGGGAGAGACACGCGGCGGGGCCGACGAAAAGGGGGGCCTCCTTTTGTCCGGACGACCCAGCCAATCCGTTGGCCACAGGGGGGCTCTCGTGTGTGTGTGGGCCTGCGTATGCTCGTGGTGGCCATAATGTTCGTCCTTTGCTTGATTTGGTCGCGAACGCCTCTCCATGACGAGCGGGCATTGCACTACCATGCCCAGCAGCGCGACTGGAATCGTGTACTGGCGCTGGCTGGCCGGATGCGAGGTAAGCATCTCTTTACCCGCTCCGGCGTCTTTGATATCAACCGGGCTCTGGCGCACCAGGGGCGTCTCGGCAGTGAGCTTTGCGCCTTTCCCCAGGACGATTTCAAGACACTGTTCATGAGTTTCGATGATATGCCCGGACGTGTGACGCGCTCCAAGTCACTCGAGTTGGACCTGGACCTGGGTTGTCTGAACGCCGCCGAGGAGGACGCGTATGTGCTTCTTGCACAGGAAGGACCTTCGCCCCCCGTGCTGGACGCTCTGGTCCGGATCCATCTGGCCAAAGGGCAGTACGAATCTGCGCGCATCGTCTTTCAGGCCCTGCGCAAGTACGTGGGCTCTCGGCAGTACGTACGTCGATGGCAGTCCATCTTGGCAGATCCCGCCCAGGCCGAAACCGATCCGCTCCTCCAGTCCTGGCACAGAGTGAAGCCCACCCACGATGATACGTCAATCGGGATTTCCCCGGTGGCGCTGAGGAACTTGCTGGAAGATACTCCCGGACATCGCTTGGCGTTTGAGTATCTCATGGCGTGCATTCTTCTGAGAAACGAGCACGGCGAGCTGATCAGTCGTCTTCCGTTGCTAAAGCCGTTGGGTTACACACAGCTTCCACGCCACTATGCCGAGGCCTTGTTGGTGCATTCTCTGCAGACCGGCACGCCAGTCGATGCGCATGGCTGGACCATCGACCCGGACGTGCAACGCCAATTCTGGGAGATCCGTCGCATTGTGACAGATCTCCACGGGAACGACCAGATAATATTCGACACGCTCTTGCCAAAGTACGGGGACACGTATATGTTCTACAGCATGTTCCGTCAGTGTGGACTCAGGTGAAACACAGATTCGCCGCGGACTCTCGAAACCGTGATCCACAAGACCGGTATCGGATTCAACGGCCAGTTGGGTGTGACAAATTTTTCTGGCGCTTAAAATAGGCAATCTGTAGAATGTAGGAAATATAGTTTTTATTTCATTAACCGCATTCT
>CAZWME010000434.1:0-5182 GCA_964634515.1 uncultured Pirellulales bacterium
CACCTAAGTACAGTTTTTTCATGACCCGCTCCTCCCAAAAAAGCATTGTTACAGTATTAGGATTTCATAAAATATCTTATAGTACATTATATAAAAATGTACCGGTTAAATCAAGAAAAATCTGCAAAATACTGGCTATTTAAGTAGTTTCGGGAGGTGTGTATAAAGCCTGATTTTTCGGCAAATTGTAAATCGGACCTTCATTGTTCGATTTAAGATGAATACAGTTGAATCATTACAAAATTTTGTATTGCTTAATTCGGTAAAAAGGTGTATAAAGATGATTTTCCGGTGTACCGAATACTGGTAGAGACCGATATTGTTTGTTTTCTTTGCCTGTTTATGGCAGTTTGACGGGCTGTGTGTGAAGCTCAAAAGGGTGCTTACGATGGCCTCGCTGACAGAGCGATTATGAGCAATGTCGTTTACGGATATTATTTTTTACAAAGATGGAGAAAATATGAAGAAACGCAAAATGGTTACGATTGATGGTAATACAGCAGCGGCGTATGTAGCCCACGCTACTAACGAAGTTATTGCAATATATCCGATTACTCCAAGCTCATCTATGGGCGAAATGGCTGATGCCAAGACGGCCAAAGGTCAGCCTAATATATGGGGAACAATTCCGTCTGTTACTGAGATGCAGTCGGAAGCCGGTGCGGCTGGTGCCGTGCATGGGGCATTGGCGAGCGGTGCTTTGACAACCACTTTCACCGCCTCACAGGGGCTTTTGCTTATGATTCCCAATATGTACAAAATTGCAGGCGAGCTGCTTCCCACCGTTTTTCACATCTCAGCTCGTTCATTGGCCTGTCAGGCACTTTCGATATTCGGCGACCATTCTGATGTGATGACCTGTCGTGAGACCGGCTTTGGAATGCTCTGTTCGGGCAGTATTCAGGAGATAATGGATTTAGCTCTTATTGCTCAACAGGCTTCTCTGGCCTCTCAGATACCTTTCCTGCATTTCTTTGATGGTTTTAGGAACAGTCATGAGATTCAAAAGGTTGAGGAATTAACATTTGATGATATGCGGGCGATGATTGATGACGGATTAATTGCCCTGCATAAGGCCAGGGCGTTGTCACCTGACCGGCCGATGATTTCCGGCACAGCTCAAAATCCGGATGTGTACTTCCAGGGCAGAGAAACGGTGAACAAATATTATTTATCTGCGCCGAATATTATCCAGGATACAATGGATAAGTTCGCTAAACTGATAGGAAGGCGATATAATTTGTTCGATTATGTCGGAGCGTCTGATGCTGAGAAGGTTATTATTATGATGGGCTCGGGTGCCGAAACCGCTCATGAGACGACTGACTTCCTGGCCTCAAAAGGAGAAAAAGTAGGGATTTTAAAGGTACGACTCTACAGGCCGTTCAGCATCGAGCATTTTATAGCCGCCTTGCCTAAAACCGTCAAAAAAATAGCAGTATTGGACAGAACAAAAGAGCCAGGTTCTATTGGTGAGCCGTTGTATCTGGATGTTCGCACAGCTATTGGCGAGGCTATGTATGCGGGTAAGACGGCTTTCGAGAAATATCCAATTGTCGTAGGCGGACGATATGGGCTTGGCTCAAAGGACTTCACACCTGCTATGGTCAAGGCCGTTTTTGATAATCTCGATGCTCCAAGACCGAAAAATGGTTTTACGGTAGGCATCATTGACGACGTAACGAATACCAGCCTGGATGTTGATGAATCTTTTGAGATTGCCGGTAAAAAACTTTTATCCGGCATGTTTTTTGGGCTTGGCGCGGACGGCACAGTGGGTGCGAATAAAAACTCTATTAAAATTATCGGTGAACTGACGGATAATTACGCCCAGGCCTACTTTGTCTATGATTCCAGAAAAGCTGGCGCAATGACAACATCACATCTGCGGTTTGGCGAACAGCTTATCCAAAGGCCTTACCTTGTAAGCAAAGCCGATTTCATTGCGTGTCATAATCCGAGTTTCCTGGAAAAATATGATATGCTTTCCGCTGCGCGCCAAGGAGGTACCTTCCTGCTGACAAGCAGCCACGACAAAGACGAGGTATGGGACACTTTGCCGCAGGAGGTGCAGAAACAGATAGTTGACAAGAAGCTGAAGTTCTACGTTATTGATGCAATTGGGCTTGCTGCCGAACTCGGTTTAGGTGCACGAATTAACATAATTATGCAGACCGCCTTTTTCAAAATCAGCAATATTCTTCCGCACGATACGGCTGTCAAAGCTATCAAAGATGCTATCCAAAAGACTTACGGCAAGAAGGGCCAGAAGGTTGTTGAAATGAACTACGCAGCCGTTGATGGCGCCCTTGATAAAATCTGTGAGGTTACCGTTCCGGACAAGGTAACCAGTAAGATAAAGATGCGTCCGACTGTCCCTGACGATGCTCCTGATTTTGTCAAGGATGTTACAGCAGAGCTTATAGCACTTCGTGGAGATAAGCTGCCCGTGAGCAAGATGCCGGTTGACGGCAAATTCCCAACTGGCACGACAAAATATGAAAAACGCAACGTCGCCGTCAATATTCCACAGTGGGAGCCTGATGTTTGTATTCAGTGCGGTACGTGCTCTTTTGTTTGTCCACACGCAACTATAAGAATAAAGGCTTATGACGAGAAGTACATCAAAGATGCTCCGTCAACGTTCAAGAGCGCCGATGCCAAAGGTAAGGACTTTGCCGGTATGAAATTCACGGTTCAGGTAGCTCCTGAAGACTGCACCGGTTGTGGCGCCTGTGTTTTGGCTTGTCCTGCACAGGAAAAGGATGAGGCTAAGCAGCCAACAGGCCGAAAGGCAATCAATATGGTACCGCAGGAGCCTGTTCGCGATACTGAACGGGAGAATTATACATATTTCCTGGCCATTCCGAATACTGATAGAGAACTTTTCAAAACGGGCAGTGTAAAAGGCAGTCAGTTAATTGAGCCTTTGTTTGAATATTCCGGTGCCTGTGCCGGTTGTGGAGAGACGGCTTACATTAAACTAATGACACAGTTGTTCGGAGACAGGGCTTTGATAGGCAATGCGACAGGCTGTTCATCGATTTATGGCGGGAATCTGCCTACGACACCTTATACGAAAAGGTTTGATGGCAGGGGGCCAACATGGAGTAATAGTCTGTTCGAAGATACTGCTGAGTTTGCGATGGGTATGCGGCTAACAGTTGATAAATTCCGGGAAAACGCACTTATACTGATGGATAAGGCGGCAGAGAAAGACTGTATTGATTCGAAACTGCAACAGGAAATTCGGACGGCTACTTTGGATGATAATCCCGATCAGAGTTCTATCGAACAACAGCGGGCTCGAGTGGACGAGCTAAAAGCTCAGTGCGAAAAAAGTGATTGTTCTTATTGCAGGCAGCTATTGGATGTTGCTGATTATCTTGTTCGAAAATCCGTTTGGGCTCTTGGTGGCGACGGATGGGCCTATGATATCGGTTATGGCGGAGTGGACCATGTTTTGGCAAGCGGTGCCAACGTTAATTTGCTTGTTTTGGATACGGAGGTGTATTCGAATACCGGCGGACAGATGTCTAAATCCACACCGAGGGCTGCTGTTGCCAAATTTGCCGCTGGGGGAAAATTGATGCCTAAGAAAGACCTCGGGCTTCTGGCTATGACTTATGGCAACATTTATGTCGCCAAGGTGGCGATGGGTGCAAATACCAATCAGACAGTAAAGGCTTTTGTTGAGGCCGAGGCTTACCCCGGGCCTTCGCTGATAATTGCTTATGCCCACTGTATTGCCCATGGCATTAATATGACGGCGGGATATCTGGAGCACAAAAAGGCAGTGGCGTGTGGTCATTGGCCGTTATATAGATTCGATCCGCGGCTTACAGAGCAGGGCAAAAATCCTCTGCAACTTGACTCGAAGGTGCCCACGGGAGACTTCGAAGAATATGCTTACGGTGAAAATCGTTATCGAACGCTAAAGCAATCCAACCCAGAAGTGGCGGCGCAATTAATCAAACTTGCCAGTAGTGATGCTTCTCAAAGGTATGCTCTGATGGAGCAGCTTGCAAGTTTAGCGTGCAATGTGAAAAGTGATGCGTCAGATAAAAAATAAAATTAGAAATAGGAGGCTAAGGGAAATCAAATGGACAATAATTTCTCAAAGACAATTTGCTTGGTTTTTGCAGGGGCTTTAATCTTCACAGGGTGTCAGCGGAAACATGAGGGGAATGTAGTAGATACGTTAGAGTCCGAGCCGGATATTCAAATGACTTCCGTTCCGCCTGATTATGTGGTTAAAGCGATCGAAGCGGTCGGTGGCTGGAACACCTGGGCCCGAACAAAAGAGCTGCAGATTGATTGTGTAGTTACTTTTTATCAGCCGGACGGAAGTTTCCACCTGACTGAGCAGCATCATGTGGTTTATCCCTGGTCGAATTCTATTCAGATTTCAGCTCGGGAGCCGCAGGGCAGGTTTGTCTGGCAGTTATCGAAAGGCAAGTTCGATATATTGCCGGGAGGCGGACAAGGTGATGCACTGCCGGTCGTAATAGGCAGTAATCATTTTGCTGAAATGATATTGAGTATTGTGACAATACCGGCACGTTTTTTTGATGAATCGGCTGAGTTTTCCAAAGAAACCACAGGGCTCAAAATCCAGGGACAATGGTATTACCCGATTAACAGACAAAGCAGACCGGTTGTCGGAACCGAAATCGAGTCCGAACCTGCTTTTGTTTTATCTAAGGCGGTTTTCTATCAGGACAGGGACAGCTCTTTAATAGACATGCTTGTATTTGACTTTATGAGCGGAGATAGTAATTTTGCGGTTCGCGGTTATGACTATACAGAAGTAGAAAAAGACGGTGTTCGTGTTCCTGCCAGGATAGAGATATTTAGGGCTGATACACTCGGTAATTTGCAGGAACGACTTGTTAAAATAGATAATCACACTTTCAAGCGTTCGAACTAAAATCAAAAAAAGTCGGGTTGTTTGGCCCGACCTTTGTTTGGATTTCATTTAGAATTTGTTTTTTCGGTGCGACCTCGGGTTCTAATTCATTTTATTGCCGGAGTTATTAGGATTCTGCTGCATCATCATCTTCATTTGCTGTTGCATCATTAGAACGGCTGTCATCATCTCTTTGAGATGTTCTTTTGGCAGAGCAATATCCACAACCATTTTGCCATTTGCAGCTTTACCTGCCAATGCAATATTGCTTTT
>CAZWME010000435.1:0-5159 GCA_964634515.1 uncultured Pirellulales bacterium
ATGTCATTCATATCTTGCAGCAACACAGGCCTTTTTATATAAAATCATCTCAAAGTGATTTAAATATTCATAAAATTCCGCTCAGCTTTTTTGACTACATAACCGCCGAATCACCAGCATGGTTATCAGAACAAACACTACACTCAAAATTATCAGGACACTGCTATTCGATTTTTTGATATTGAATCCGACAACCTGGAATTTTATCTGTTCGGCGGCCTTTAGTTCCGGGAGACTAAAATATTCGGCTGAACTGCCATCAGCCAGGTTTACTACTCCTGCTGAATCGCCGAGACCTTGTAATCGCCCTTTATCCAATAATGAAAAAACCATAAATTCAGATGTGGGCAGACTTATCTTTTTTACGATATCGATGGTTTCTGAATCAATTTCCAGACTATACGAGAAATCAACATCATACTGTCCGGGAGGAGTTGCCATAGTATCATAGAAACCATTATTCGTAGTAACCAAAGCATTTTCCTGAAAATATCTCGAAAAGGTCAGATCCTTGAAGCCTACGGGAAGCATTACCTCTATAACTTTACTTTTGTCATTTTCATCTTTTTCATCAGAACTTATGGCCATATCTGAACTGTTGTTAAGGCGCATGTATTCTGTTATTCGCAGAGAATCGGCCTGGACCTTAATAATAAAATGGTGTACAGTGACGGACAGCTTTGATTTGTCGCTTGAAACCTCAAAAACTTCGACACGTCCGTTAAAAGCAGTTTGCCCCGGCTTAAGAGCAATAGGGTGCCCGTTAAACATCATGTTCTGGTGTTTAACTCTTGGCAGGGCTGTTATGTCGTTGCCTGTTGGAACATTTTCAAAAACAGACTTGCCGTCAGAACCAACGTTGCCTTTTAGAGTTTGTGTTGGTTTTCCCTGTTGATATATGATTATTAAAACTTCATCATTCACAGTGTCGGTACCGTTGGCTGTTTTGTTTGTTACATCTATGGTAAGCGATGCTTGTATTTCTGCATCAATGGTCTGGCCGGCAAGATATGACACCGTGAACAATGACGTCAGTATTGATATCATCAGGAAATGTTTCACAATGTGTTATCGTTCCTTTTCAGTTTTATCAGTTCGTTTTGTAAGTAGGGGCAGGATTACGAACAGTACACATACCCCTAAAAGTATCCATTTCAAATAGTCCATTTTTAAGTCCTTCTAATTGTCTTTTGCTGTTATTGCTTTTTGTTTAAATGACGAAAGCAAGACAGCTAAAGTGCCCAAAACCATAACAAAACTTCCGATCCAAATCCAGTTTATTAAGGGTTTTATCATGATAAGAAGATTTATCAGCTTCTGGTTATTGTCAACTTCAGTAAGAGCGAGATAAAGGTCTCCTGCGAGCGTTCTTCTAATATCAATTTCACCGACGTTTTTTCCGCTTGCGCTGTAAAACGCCCTGGCCGGTTTTAATTTAGCGATCAATTTCTCTCCTTTGTGGACCGAAATATCTGCTGCCACGGCGATAAAGTTTCGGCCGTATTCGACCTTGAGGTCATTTAAGGTCAATTCGTATTCGGCTATATTTGTCTTATCACCGACTCTCAGCGCTGCTGTCTTCTCCATAGCATATCCGCCTGAGCCAGCAATGCCGATAAACATAACTGCAACTCCCAGATGGACAATCCTTGCGCCATACCATCTAAGATTTCGGGGTGATTTCTTCACTTTGTAACCGATAAAATCAGCCAGAAGATTGACAAGCACGAAGGCGCTTAAAATAAAACATGGTATCGCCGGCGACCCGCTTAAGAGCCATTGTCCCCACCATCCGATGGTCCCAGATATACCACTCGGACGTACGGTCTCCAGTGAACATGTAAGCAGCCATATTGTCAACGCTCCGGCAATCGCGATAACTCCCAAAATGATACGCCAGCTTTTATTAAAGCCGTGTCTCAAAAGATGCGGGCAAAGGCCAATGAGCAAAAGTAAAAGCAATCCGCCGGGAGCTGTAATCTTTGTAAAAAATTCGGGGGCAAGGGTGATTGGGGCTCGCGGCGGCCCGGCTTGTGTAGATAAGCTCTCAATAATTTTTATAAACACCTTGCTTAAGAACGGAAATAGTGTTCCTACAAATATCACCAGGGCCAGCAGCAGCAACAGCCAGTTGTTAAGAATTACAAATCGGTGGCTGGGTATTCCGGCAAGAGGTGTCTCATTTTTCTTACGTGTATAATTGCGCAACATTAGTGCCCCTGCTATTACCCACACATGTATCAGCAATACGACATGTAAAATACCAAGGCCGGGGTTCGGAAACGCATGAACACTGGAGACAAGTCCATATTTTGTAAGAAATCTGCCGAAAACACATAAACTGAACGTAAGGATACTAAGCAGCACTGTCCATGTTGCAATTGAAGAACGCCGGTTATAAATTCTGAAACAATGAAGTAATGCGGTTGCAGTAAGCCAGGGCAACAGCGAAGAGTTTTCGACAGGGTCCCATGCCCAATAACCTCCCCAGCCAAGCTCTTCATATGCCCACCAGGCGCCTAAAACGATGCCGCCCGTCAAAAACAGCCAGGCAAAAATTGCCCACCTCTGGGCCTGTTTAAGAAGTGGCAGAGTATTGTCATCTGGGGCTGTTTTTAGCCAGCCAAATGCCCATGCAAAAGTTATCAAGAAACCCGCATAGCCGACAAAAAGAATCGGAGGATGCAAAACCATCGCAGGGTGCTGCAATAAAGGATTAAGACCTGCACCGTCAACGGGTGTGACCATGGACAATTCAAATGGATTTTTATCACTGTTCAAAATAATAAGAAAGTAAACACTGACCAGATTGGCCATCATACGGGCATTTGCGGAGAAACTTCTGTGTTTAAATTCAGATTTGCAATATACAATAACCAGAAAAACGGCCTGGAACCATAACCACAGCAGTAACGAACCGGCGGAACCAGCCCATAATGCGCTTATTTTGTATTGAAACGGCAGCGCCCTGGAAGTATGTTCAGCGACATAAATTACAGCGAAATCACTCTTGACCAAGAGTACCCAGAGAGCAATCATAGCCACACTTAGACAAGCCATGTATGCAACGGTCGCATTACGAGCGCTTTTGATCAATCCCGGGTCTCTTCGCAGGGAACCTAACAGGTCAATTACAACCGCGTAGCCGCTTAAAAAAAGCGCAAGCAAGAGAGCGAAATTTCCAAGTCCTGACATATTTTACTCCACTTTTGCCTTGTATTTTGATTCGCATTTTGTCATGAGGGTTTTGGCCTTAAAGGATTTGTTTTCGTCCAGCCTGCCTTCAACCACCACTTCAATGTCCTCGGTAAAATTGTCCGGAACAGTTCCTTCATAAAATACCGGAATCTCTGTTTTGGTTCCGGCCAAAATAAAGGTCAGGTTCATTTTCTGTAAATCACGATTCACGCTTCCGGGCTTGACTCTGCCGGCGATTCTGAAAGAATAGTTATTCATATCGTTAATGTTGGCTGAGAACTCATCCACGGAATAATAATAAGACCACGATGACTGCATTGCCTGGAACGTGAAATAACCAAGGCCGCCCCCGATGACAGTTACACCTATCAGAATTTTCAAAATCATTTTTGTTTTCATTGGTTCACCTTCATTATGAGTTTTCCATACTATTTACTAAGTAATATTGTAAATCAAGCTAAGTTTTATATTTTTATCATTTTATCAGGAATGGATTCAATGTTGTTTCGGGAAGGGTATTTTCCCGGATGTGAGAATTTTCGGATGTCAGCCGCCTTTCAAAAAGTTGCGGGCAATTATCTCATTTTATTAAGGCAAATTTTAATGCTGTAAAAATGCAATTCTTGATATTAATGTAGCACCTTGAATCGGGCATTGAGCTTAAACAGACGCTTCATAGGTAAATTAAGGATTTGTGAAGGCTCAAGTGATAAAGAAGTGCGTATCTGCTCAAGAATACATTCAATCCTTTCTTCGTCAATTGCAATTAAGGTAAACCAAATATTGAAATAATCATTACGAAGATAGCTATGGGTTACTTCAGGAAATTGTCCTATTATTTTGGCGGCTTGCTCGATAACATCCGCCTGGCAATTGATCGCAGCTAAGGTGCTGCAGAAACCGAGCTTGCGGGAATCAAGACTTGCTCCAATCCGGCGAACTACCCCTTCGTTTATCAATTTCCGGGTCCTGTCCCAAAGCTCGTCGCAGGGAATTTGCAGCCTCTGCGCTATGATTTCATAAGGTCTTTCGCTTAAAGGAAAATTATTTTGAAGGGCGTCCAGTATCCGGCAATCCTGTTCATCCATAGAATATCCTTCTCGGTACAACAACATAAACAATTTAAGAATTTACTTAGCTATTCCACTGTTTTATAATGTAATCGGACATGATTTATATATTGCAACGGGGTAGATAACAATCATATCTTTGCACTTGACCCTCGAAGATCCGATCGCTATATATTGTATAAATGAAAACTTTTGTAATGTAAAGTAAAAGGTTGTGAGAAATCGTCAATTGCCGGCATGTTTTTACCTCATACTCTGCCGGGATTCTCAATATTGAGAATATGAAAATATTTTTACTTTTTTCAATTTTTTCTGAAAGAAGGTAATGTCATACGGAAAAATATATTTTGTAGGTGCCGGCCCAGGTGATGTTGAGCTGATCACCATTAAAGGCTACAAACTAATATGCCAAGCCGATGTCGTTTTGCATGACCATTTAATACCCTCTGAGCTATTGAGCCTTGCTAAACCAGGCGCTGAAATAATATCTGTTGGTAAATTTGCCGGTCGGCATACGATGCCCCAATTACAAATTAATAAGCTCTTGATTGAAAAAGCCAGGGACAACAAAGTTGTCGTCAGACTCAAAGGTGGCGACCCGTTACTTTTTGGCAGAGGCGGCGAAGAGGCCGAGGAATGCGTTCAGGCAGGAGTGGATTTCGAATTTGTTCCGGGTGTGACAAGTGCCCTGGCGGCCCCTTGTTATGGAGGGATCCCCCCCACTCATAGAGATTGTACATCTAATGTTGCTATTGTTACGGGGCATCGCAAGGATGAAAAGGAAATAGAAATACCCAAAGCCGGAACCATTATCTTTCTAATGGGTGTCGCAAATATTGAAAAAATCATCAAATCACTTCGTGAAGCAGGCTGGCCGGGCCGGACAAAAAT
>CAZWME010000436.1:0-5154 GCA_964634515.1 uncultured Pirellulales bacterium
ATCTGCAGTTTATCAAGGAAAGTAATTACGATGGCATTCGGGAAACAAACGGTAATTATTTGAGGCATATTCTATTAACTAATATTAATATGCCAGACCAAGGTTCGGATTATCCTGTAATCTGGGTATCCTGGAATAATGCCTGTGCTTTTTGTGAATGGTTAAGCGTAAAAGAGGGCAAAAAGTACCGTTTACCAACTGAGGCGGAGTGGGAATATGCTTGCAGAGCTGGCAGGACCACAGAATTAGATATTAAAGACGAAGGTTTGTTTTTAAATTCTTCCGGCGGCAGGGCTTCAAGTATGAGAGGGACTCATCCGGCAGGTCAGAATCAACCAAATGCCTATGGTTTATATGACATGTATGACAATGTGAGGGAATGGTGCTGGGATTGGCATGGCAGTTATTCAGATACTGCCGAAGTGGACCCTAAAGGGCCGAGCTCAGGTGATAAACGGATTTTTCGGGGCGATTATTCCGGAAACATTATCTCATATCGTTGCGCTAAACGCTTCTGTTATCCCCCGGACAATCCGGACAATAAAATCGGATTTCGTGTTGTTTGTGAGAACTAGGGATAGTCACAAATGGCGGGACACATACCTATTAATAGAAAGCAGCATATTGCTCCATTACGTCCATGACCGCCTTTATATTTTCAAGCGGAATGCCCGGATACAGCCCATATATCATCATAAGCCCCCCTTCCCGACTTCCAAGTTTTTCAACCTCCTGGCGAATTAAGCCGTCAATCTCCTCAGGGCCGCCAAACCGTGTGACTTGCTGGCGATCTATATCGAGATCGACACATACACGCCCTTTCAGGTTCGCTGCTATCCAGTCGATACCGTTTACAAGGTCCTGAAGGTTGAGTGCATCTACCCCGCTCACAACAAGGTCATCCACAAGGTCGCGAATGTCACCATCAGAATGCATATGCACAAGACAGCCCGCATCGTGGGCCGGCACCATCAGGTTCCTGTAGATAGGTTTTATATATGTCCGGAACTGTTCCGGCGAAAGCATCGGCCCAACCTGCATCCCCAAATCCTCCGGATACCGCATCATCGCCGCCCCGAGGTCAGCATAACGTTTCACTATCCCCATACTGAATTCTTCAACCATCTCAATTAACTTCATTAGCCTGGCATCTCTATCCGCCATATCGAAAAGAAGCTTTTCATACCCCCGAAGATAGCCCAGCCGCATAAAAGCATGGCCATGTTCCAGACTGCCAACACCGTGCTTTCCTTCCTTCGCCGCTGCTCGAATTTTGCCCTCAATTGCAGACCAGCTAATATCGGCCATGCCATTTGTCTTAGCAGGATCGGGTGGAGTAAAACCATCCAAAGCATCCCAATCCGCCAACGGATGCTTTGTCACGGCCCCTGTAATGCCGTCATCGGTCGTTTCCCAAACACAACCCCATGCATCGGTATAAGGCTCACCTGCGTGCTCCCAGGGAGCTAATTCAGGCAATACCATACCTTCACAAGTAAAACCGGGAAACAAGAGGGTATGTTCAGCCATAAGCTCGAATAAAGTATCATGTTGATAGTGGTGCCAACAGGCCGGATTTATCCAGAAGATAACAGGAATATGCTCAGGCCTCTCAAAACGAATAGCACGCAGCGTATTTTCAGATATGGCATCAGTAAAATCCATTGCAGCCTTCAACCCGTATCGACTACCTTTCCCGAGCTGGTGGACTCATAGCAGGCGGTCAGTATCTTCTGACTTCGCAGGCCCAGCTCACCATTTATAAGCGGCTCACGGTCTTCTATGACAGCCCGGCCAAACTCCTCAATCTCAGCCTGATAAGTATTCACCGGTTCAGGTGCAAGAACCATTTCATGAGCTTCCGTGCGCCCCTGCTGTGCATCGTAATCTTCACTGTCCTCTTCCAGAAACGCCTTCATCTGTCCGGCCGGCCCCTGGCCGATAGTACCATTAGCTAATATCGAACCCTTCGAACCGTAAAGTTCGAGGACATTTTTACTGCTGTTGTCGGGAATGCAGAAAAAAGTATCAACAGTGCCAATCGCTCCGTTTTCAAAAAACAACATAACCACCGCACTGTCTTCAGATTTATAATCGTGGACAGTATTGTTGATAAAGCAGCTCACCCTGGTGACTTTTCCGAAGAACATCTCCAGCAAATCGACACAGTGCCCTCCCATATCAATCAAAGCCCCCCCGCCGCCGGTGGCCGGGTCCTGACGCCAGGCACCTTCAATAGGCGGATACCAGCACGAAAGCTGGGCCCGAGCGTATGTCAGCTTTCCAAGCCTGCCATCGCGAATGAGCTTGAGCGCTTCGCAATGCTGGGCCACAAAACGCATCATAAAAGCACAGCCGAGCCTAACACCAGCCCGCTTGCATAGCTCAATCATTTCTTCAGCCTCGGTCGTTGTCATCCCAAGCGGCTTTTCGCACAGAACGTGCTTTCCGGCTGTAGCGCACGCTCGAACTTGTTCGGTATGAAGACAGGCGGGCGTAGCAATATACACAGCATCAATATCCGCACCCAGCAGCTCTTCAATACTCGCCGCCTGCACCGCACCAAACTTTTCTGCTGCTTCAGCATTCACTTGCTCATCGATATCGAAGACCACGGACAATTCGGCATTACCGGCTTTTGAAATACCCTCCGGAATCGTTCTTCTTTTGGCAATCCCGCCCGAGCCAATAACGCCCCATTTAATCGTACCGGCCATAAAAACATCCTTTCTTTTATTTTGAATAGGCCTTAATTACCTTCGCCAGTGCATCACCAATCTGTCGGCAATCTTCCTCGGTATAGGTCGGAAAAGCAAAACACGTAAACGTGTGGCTCTGATGCCATACGGCATTGGGCACTTCCACTTTGCTATAGTCCACACTTTCCGGATTAGTGTATTCTTTGCTCTTGAAGGGAAAGCCGCTCCTGCCGAAGGAATTATGTTCCTTAAATGCCCGCTCCGTATGACACTGCGGCCAGAAAACTCTCCACCCCGGAGCACCCTCGGCTCCGATTGCGGCCACAAATTGATTTATATCGCAGGTCATATCTTCGATGTTCAGAGAAAACGCCATAACATACCACCCGTTCTGACGCTCTTCAGTGTCAACAGGCAAGTATTTAACCTGGGGCAAATCTTTTACAGCATCTATTATGATACGGCAGTTGCGTCTGCGATTCGGAAGGTTCCAGGAGTCGATACGCTCCAGCTCCGCAATACCGATAGCCGACTGCATCTCCGTCATGCGATAG
The DNA here is from genome assembly GCA_964634515.1 of uncultured Pirellulales bacterium. Classification (GTDB taxonomy): domain Bacteria; phylum Planctomycetota; class Phycisphaerae; order Sedimentisphaerales; family Anaerobacaceae; genus NIOZ-UU13. Next base: position 3,254 of record CAZWME010000436.1, read on the forward strand.
TTCCACCCGACCATGTTATGAATATAGGGCAGTTTCTGCTCAAGCTCAAGCAGGCCCAAACGCTGTTTGACATCATAACCATGGTCGCGAAAGCTTCTCGCCTGCCAGGCCAGTTCTTCGTCGTCGGTAGTCACCATCCCGCCCTCGCCGCCGGTCGTAAATGTCTTGTTCTGACAGAAGCTGCACGCCGCCATGTCACCGATAGTACCGGTTTTTCTCCCTTTATACATACCCCCATATGCCTCGGCGTTGTCCTCGATAACAAACAGATTATGCTTTTTCGCAAACGCTGTCACCTTGTCCATATCACAGACGTTGCCGTAAAGGTGCACGGGTATAATCGCCTTCGTGCGCTCGTTGACGAGCTTCTCCACCGACTCGACGCTGATGCAATGGTCGTCGATATTAACATCGGCAAAACGCGGAATAGCTCCGGCCTGAACAATCGAAAAGCTGCTGGCAATAAAAGTATAGCTGGGCACGATAACTTCATCGCCCGGCCCGATACCCAAAGCAACAAGCGCGATATGCAAAGCCGATGTGCCGGTTGACGCACTGATGGCATACTTGCTCCCCTGCCACTCCGCAAATTTACTCTCGAACTCCATACCTTTCGGCCCGGTCCAGTAATTTACCTTGCCCGACCTGAGCACTTCCTCCACCGCCTTAATTGCTTTTTCATCAAACTGAGGCCAGCCCGCTAATTTGTTCGTCACCGCCTTAGGACCGCCATCGATTGCCAATTTGTCCGCCATTACAATACTCCTTTTTTTCTTAGGTCTGCATAGCTGATCAGTTTGATACCCAATTTATCGATTGTTCTTCTGACATCCCGGCTAATAAAAATCTCCGTCACCGCATCACGGTCCTGAGCAACATCATAGTATCCCTTATGTCCTATAGCACGCATTTCCGGCGTATCCAGGCCGGGGTGCTCTACGAACAGATAAGTGCCAGGTTTCAATCCCCCTAAGTTTTGTATAAAACTTTTAATTCGCTCTTTTGCGGTCTTTTCGCCCCTTAATCTGCCGAATCCTTTCACACCATATACAGAAGGCGTAATGTCGAGATTGTATTCCTTCGCCAGCTTTGTGAATACTTCTCGAACTTTCGGGTCCCAGCCCGAACAGCCCATATGGCAGGTCAGGTGACTGACACGCGGCACCTTGCGCTTTGCTAATTCAATCTGCGCCCGCATTTCCTTTTCAATTTCCTCGATCTTCCAGTCCGCTTCTTTTAAGGCCGTCCCGGGTGGAGAATCCTTACGCTGCCAGATAGTGGGATAAAAATAACCATCGGCATCAGTTAAGCCCGGAGCTTTCGTTAATGGTCGCCATTTGATATTCTCCCATTCGCTCGTAAGAGTGATATGAATACCGACATCGAGCCCCGGATTTTCATTCAGCATCTTTACCGCCTCCGGAAACCACGCACACGGCACCATCAGTTCCACCGTCCTCACTATCCCCTCTTTGTAAGACCGAATACATGCAATATTAGCCGCATGTGACGACCCGATATCATCTCCGCGAATGATTAAAAATATTCCTTTGTCCTGCCCCGGATTTTGAGCATACAGCCCATCCAAATCCCCGGCGGCAATAACCAGCAAAACTAAACATAACAAAAAGACATATCGTGATTTCATTTTTCACTCCTTCCAATTTTTCATTCGCACCAAACACCTGTAATGTAAAAGCTCAAACCTCACGTTAGTATGATTTAACTCAATTTCCCTACATATTAAAAGGCTTATGAGCAAAGTCAACCACGAAACTCACCGCCACGCAGATCTATGCTTCTCACATGGTTTCGCTACAGGGGATCCACTTAAATAATCAATTATCATTCATCAATTATCATTTGAATGGGTTTACCCTCGGGTGTGCTTACCTGCTTTG
>CAZWME010000437.1:0-5149 GCA_964634515.1 uncultured Pirellulales bacterium
TCTCAATGGAATCGGCACGGTTCTCCCACGCTCTTTTCAGCTCGTTTAACGTGGGATCATTTTTATTGGTCAGCGTGTAATATGCATCGATTCCTATGTAATCCAGATCATTCCACCAACCAACATTCTTCTCATTTCCGTGATTAGCAGCATAAGTCAAAGGGCCACTGTAATAGGTTCGTGTATTTTGGATAATATTCTTCCATGATGAGGACCAGGAAACAGTCTTCGTAAATTCACATCCAATGCAAAACAATTCAACATTGTTTTCCTCAGCAATCTGAGCCCAGTAAGCGATGAATTCCTGATACTCTGAAAACCAGTCATTAGATGGGTTGATATTACCCCTCCAGTTCCCATCACGACAATCGACCATAGGCTTGAGCATTACTTTCATACCTAGTTCATGACATTGGTTAATCGCATGGACTATAGATTCGGGCGTAGCTGAGAAGCGTGTGTAGTCAGGCCCTATCTCAGTGGAATTGATATTGTTTTGAAACCACCATACACACAGAGCAATCCAGTTGCAGCCATCTTCTCTTGCCATGGCCAAAGAGCGGTTGGAATCTTCAGACAGCAAAGCATTCGGCTGCCAGGCAGTATAACTGACACCTTTCATCTCAATATCGTTGATATTAGTTCCAAGGATATGAATCCAAAAACTCCAGACGTCACCCTTCCAGGGATTGTCCGGCTTGGCTTCTGTGACTTCGTCGATTCGCCAGTAGTAGGTTTTTCCAGGAACCAGCCCGCCGGGATAGGTATAACCCGGCAGACCGGCGATAAAAGACGCTGAAGTCTGGTTACCGCGATACAGATCTGAATCTCGTGTGGCTGCTTCTACATCATCAAAGTCCTCGCCTAAATACAAATCGTGTGAGACAGCAGAATCCCCGGGTTCCCAGGTTAAGGTCACCCAGGTGTCCTGGTGCATTGCGTTGTGTGCCGGCTGGGGATTCCTGGCAATTTGAGCAATTAGAGTCCCTATTTGCACATTGTCGATGTGAAGACTTCCACTAGTGCCTGCTGCTGCCTCACTGGAGATGAGCACGCTCCCAATACTGACTAAGTTGGCGTTCGTGAGAGTACCGACTACCATGTCGTTAAGAGAGACGGTAAATTCTGAGCCCTGTTGCTCCAACACCATTGTGTTGTACTGCCCCGGTATCATATTCGAACCTTCAATGTTGGTCCAACCAGGCCAACTGCCATCTTCAGAAGAGGCATGTCTGAAGAAACCTCCAGGCGGGGCATAGATATCGATAAAGGCGCTAGATCCTGCGTCGTCGATGCGGATGTGGACACCGAATCTGTCATTCGCCTTGAAGTCAAAGGAGATTCTCGTCTCATCCTCAACGGCCCGTGAGAAACCCGATCTCACCCAATCGTTAGCCTGCCGTCCTTCGATGAGAACCTCGTTGTTTACAATTCTGACCTGAATGGTCCCATCAGTCTGAGTCGCCCAACCGTTCCCTAAACCGCCATTTGATCTATTGAAGTCATCCATGAAACCTGTTCCCTGAGCGAAAGATGAAAGAGGAATCAGGCACAACAAAATGGAAAAGATGATTCGCAACATTAGACAATCCTCAACCGGTTTCGATTACTCAACTATTTTCAAGTGATAATTGTCATATATTCTTTACTGAAACCACTCCGAAAACTTTTAGAAACTCATAATACTACATACTATATTTTCACCACAATTTCAAGATAATTCCAGAATATTTGGTAATGCGTAATGCCTGGGTTACGGGTGGGTCACTCTGTTTTTCGTGCTGAATTCCGGCATCTTGAGAAACCCTGTTTAGAGCGTTAAGATGGGTTTTTCCTTTCTGCCCGACAGCTACAGTGCAAAATGTTCAAGTGCAGAAAATTTTTGAAAAAATGGATTTTTGTTTTTAAGTGTGAGCGTTATTGACCGAAATTGGCCCCAGATTGCATAGATTTCAAGGATGGTTTTTAGCATCGGATTAAGTAGACGGTGAGCGGTCAAGGTCTTTGTAAAAACTGGGATTGGAAGAAAGGTTGGGCATAAAAAACGTGTTTTCTTGCAAATTTTCCACAAAAACGTCTCAAAATCGGAAAATTCTTGATTGTTCAAGGTGATTTTTGTACGGTCATTGATGGTGTACGGAGAAATTATGTTGTTTAAGCGTGTAAATGGGAAATCCCCCATAATTATTCTGACTAAATACATTCTGGTAGAGCAGGTTAAAATATGGAGAACTAAGGATCTGGAGAAATTATTGATTTTAATATTGGCCCTGATGGTCGGTAACGTATGTACTGTCGCTGCGGCGAAGGCGGATTTCTATGTGTCCGACAACGGCTCCGACGAGTGGTCCGGAACCTTGGCCTCACCCGCCGCAGGGGAAACCGATGGACCTTTCGCGACGCTGGAGCGTGCGCGCGACGCGGTACGGGATTTGAAAAAGTGCAAATCCACGGACATCGTTGTGCTGGTGCGCGGGGGAACCTATCAACTTGAGGAGACAGTGGTATTCGGTCTGGAAGATTCTGGAGCAGGGGATTCGACTATCACCTATGCGGCCTATCCCGGCGAGAAGCCGGTGTTCAGTTCGGGATGTGAAATCAAGGGTTGGAAAAAAGTGACCGGCAAGCTCCCCGGCATGTCAAAAGAGGCTCGGGGCAACATATGGGTTGCGGATGTTTCCGAACGTTTTTACACCCTCTATGACAACGAGGGCATGCTGCCGCGCGCGCGGTCGGCAGGATTCATTCCGTTGGGAGGTAGCGGTCGCAACAAGCTCCATTTTCCGGAAGGCCGGTTAAAGAACTGGCCGAATGTGAAAGATGTGGAAATTGTCATTCGTCCGCATCACGCCTGGATTGTAAATGTCCTGCCCTTGGTATCGGTCGACGAAGAAACGCAGATTGCCCGCACGTCAATCGATGCAACCTATGCGATGAATAGACTCCATTTTTTGAAACAAACTGAATCGTGCTGGGTGGAGAACGTGTTGGAGGAACTCGACGAACCGGGCGAGTGGGCGCTGAATACCAAGGAAGGCAAGCTCTACCTGTGGCCGCGGGGCAAGTCGTCCATCGTGGCTCCGCGATTGCTGGAATTGATTCGTGTGGAAGGCGAAGTGGACTTTGAGGGGCCAGAGGACGTACCGGTGCGCAACCTGTGCTTCCGTGGCCTCACCTTCATGCATGGGGATCGCTATCAATTGACCGCGGACGATGCTGGGCTACAACACGACTGGGATATGCTCGACAAGGACAATGCCCTAGTTCGCCTGCGTGGAACCGAAAATTGCACGATTGAGCAATGTCATTTTCTTCACAGCGGCAGCGGCGCGATCCGCGTGGATCTACACGGGATGGAAAACGAAATATCCGACAACCACATCGAGCATATGGGCGGAGGGGGCATGCTGCTCTGCGGCTATGGGCCGGGCACGAAGGACGTGAATAAAAACAATCTCGTTTACAACAACCATATTCATCATGTCGGGGAAATCTACTGGCATTCGCCCGGGATCTTCATTTGGCAGAGTGGGGAAAACCGTGTGGCGAACAACCTGATTCATCACACGAACTACACGGGACTGATCGTTTCCGGATGCATTACCCGTTTTTTCGCGCAACCGGATGGCCGCGAGCTGGTTCGAACCATCAGGAGGCATGAAGTGGGGGACTTGCCAGCCAATCCGACGCTGGACGACGTCCGTCCCTACCTGCACACGCATGACAATCTTATCGAATACAACGAGATTCATCATGCCATGGAAAAGCTGGGCGACGGCAACGCGATCTATATCCGCGGCGCGGGCGCGGGTAATGTGATCCGCCGCAACTACATCCATCACCTGGTTGCTCCCATGATAATGCAGTGTGCGATCCGAACGGACGGCGGGCAGATGGATACCCTCATCGCAGAAAACCTGGTCTACAAATGTACTTCGCAAGGCATCTTGCTGAAGCTGAACAATTGCTGCGAAAACAATATTGTCGCCGACATCATCGCGCCGCCCCGTGGCTACTATCTGTCCTTGCGTGAAGGCCCGATGACGGGCGCGACCATCAAGCGGAACATCTTCTATTCATCCAAGGAAGTAACGGACTTCATCAACGAATTGCTGCCCGGAAAGGGAAGAACAACCGAGGATAGCAGGGGACGGAAAATCGCGAAAGCCAAGGATGCCGATACCGATTACAATATCTACTATTGCGGGGTGGCTCCCGAGTTGGGCGAAACGATGCTGGAGAAACAACAACGCGACGGAGTGGACTCCCACAGCCAGTCGGTCGACCCGCTGTTTGTCGATCCGGAAAACGGCGACTTCCGATTCAAGCCGAACTCTCCCGCGCTGAAAATGGGCATCGTCCCGATCGACCTCTCCCAAGTCGGCTTGCGAAATTGAGGAGATGAATTCTTTATCGTTGGCCATTTAATGAATCGAAAACAAAAGAGAGAAACATGAATTGGAAAAACAAAATATTATTCGGTTTGCTGAGCTACGGCCTGCTGGCCGGAGCGGCTGTAGCTGCGGAAATTAAGCCGACCTGGGAGTCGATGGCGGAGCATTATGACGTTCCTGAATGGTTCCTTGACGGGAAAGTCGGGGTTTGGATGCATTGGGGCATTTCTTCCGCTGCCGATGAAAACCGTCCGCACGATGGATCGCACTACGCGCGCTACATGTATACTGAAGTCCCCAGTTCGGGGACGCTGAATAAGCTGCAGACCTTGGCGAAGTGGCACACCGAGTTCTACGGGCATCCTTCCGAGTTCGGCTACGAAAAGCTCATCCCGCTGTTTAAAGCCGAGAAATGGGATCCTGACGTCTTGGTGAATTTTGTCAAAGAGAACGGTGCCCGTTTCATCATGCCCGTGGCCTGTCACCACGATAACTTCGACATGTATGACTCTTTCCATCCTTGGAATTCTGTAAAAATGGGTCCGAAACGCGACACGCTGAAGGAGTGGAAAGAAGCCGCAGCCAAACACGGACTCAAGTTTGGTGTCTCCACTCACCTCTACTGGTCGCCGGGCTTCTTGAAGGGTGCCCGAAAATACCAGAAACCTGGCACTCCAGAGTGGAAGTTTTTTAATATGGATTACGAACCAAAGGGTCATTCAACTCAAGACAGCTGGAATGAACACTGGTATGCC
>CAZWME010000438.1:0-5134 GCA_964634515.1 uncultured Pirellulales bacterium
AATTTTGCCAGCTTGGATCCTGTTCATAAAAATAGAGACGTAAAAGGATTACGACATGGCAGTAAGAAGGATAAACAGATATGGGATGAGTTTCACAAGGATTGGGAAAGACTGGCTTTCGAAAGCCAACAAGTGTTAGGAAAATTAATAGGAGAAGATGACAAAGAGTATACTCGTGAAATAGTGTTGCGTGATTCAGATATACCAACCGAAGCCCAGAGAACAACACGTGTTAGATTGGTGCAAAGTTTTTTTCGAGAGACTGTTTTATCAAGTTATAGTTTCTCGTGCACCGTATGTAAGCTTAATTTACCTTCAATGCTTAACGCCAGTCATATCGTACCGTGGTCAGTCGATAAGATTCGTAGGGCAGATCCAACTAATGGTTTAGCCTTTTGTGTGTTTCATGACAGAGCTTTCGATAGAGGACTTATGACTATTGATAAGAACTTTCGAATTGTATTGTCTAAAGAAGTAAAAGTAATGGATGCTCCCAAATTGCACAGAGTCGGCTTTTTGGAAATCGAAGGCAAAAGTATTATACTTCCTGAAAAATTTAGGCCTGATCAAATTGCTCTTGCTTATCACAGAGAAAAAGTGTTTTTGCAGTAACTGTCGGAGAAAGATAATGGACAAGAATATAACATTAACTTTACCATTGCTTATGGTTGGTCAGATTTTGGATGCTCTTTACATGCGTCTGAAATCTTGGGAACATACAGAGGAATATTTAAATAAAGGGCATGTTCAAGAACCTTATTGCATTGAGGAATGTTCAAATCCAGATGAGGCCCATCAAATTGCGGATTACTATAAGGACATAATAAAATCAATTGAGGAGCAAGCAGATTTTTCCACACGGCTTAGAGCTATTATTTAACGATGCATTGGGAAGAAAATCACTCTTTTAGTGTGGTTATCAAAAGCCACACTTAAATCTGTATTTGCAGACATTGGCAAAAACTCATTCCCTTCCTCGTCACATGATAACCATACTTCCGAGTCTTCTCCAATCTCAGATACCAATTTAGAAATTAACAATCTTAGAGTACCCAATTTCATATAACATGATTTATTCTCTTTTATGTTTTCCATGTAAATTTTTCCTTCTTCCATTTTCAACTGAATTGATGTATGTTCTGTCGAGGCCGGATTTTAAGGCGAGAGATTCCTGTGTGTGATTGCGTTTTTCACGAAGTTCTCTTATCCGACTGCCTACCTTATGCTGAATCTGAGGATATCCTTTTGCCATTTCAAAACTCCAAATCCTTTTGTTTTGAACAAAAAAGCATGATATCGACAATGGGTCAACGGACTATGAGTCACGTATGTAATTTATGTATGAGAAAATTCAGGAAAGTACCCTGACGTTTTGACTGGGAAAACGAAGAAACGGTTTCATCATACTGTATTAAATGCGGTCATAGTTTCAAATAGTGTGAAAATATTGCATAGATACAGGATTAGGATAAAAATATTTATATTATGTCGGCTGCCGGGTTAATTATTCGATAAAAAAATCCGATATTAAGGGAAGATTTAGAGCACCTAACAAAATGACTCTGCATTCAAACGGCTTATTTCGCATCTGGACGGCGTCAGGCTGCATCGACCATCAACGGATGGCCTGCTTCTCCTTTCTTGCCAGAGGCGAAAATGCTCATTTTCTGTGCTACGATTGATTTTTTTAGGCACTCTTATAATAGAAGTTAAGAAGCTGTTTAAAAACCGCTTCCAGGTAATTTTTTACGGGAAATACAATGCCGTTAACAGTCGAAGAAATACAGAAAGCCAGAAAGATCATATCCGAAGTAAGATTGCAGGTCAGCACCGAAGAAGCGTTCAGGCTTATGAAAAGTGTACGTCACGGAGGTTTTTTGAAGTCACTGAAAAGTCACTGGCGTGTTGACCAATACGGTAACGCAACCATGCAGACTATATGCTGGCTTTTCTGCTGGGCAACGATGGGAAACAACCCTAAAAATGAAAAAAACGCAGAGTCATGCAACGAAATCTTCGACGAGATATTCGACCATTCGTATGAGTGGTTTGACAGAGAGGTGACATACGAACTGGCCAAGAAATTGCGTTATACCAAACCCGACAGCCTGAATGAAGATAGAGAATTCGCCCTGATTAATAAGTATGTAAAGCAAAAAAGCATAAGGCAAAAGTAAAAAGAGAAAAGACATAAGTGACAAAGCAGCAAAGACACAGAGGAAAATATAAAAATCTCAAATTCCATATCTCGTATTTCATATTTCAGATTTTTAAGAATCAAAATTTAGGACGGCAAAATCGCCGTGAAATTTTTTTGCTTCCTCATCGTAAGCCTTTGCGGCCTCGATTTCATCGTTGTAGTATCCGATGACTCTGTGTGTTCCTTTTGCTCTTATTTGAGCCTGCCATTTGTTAATGGTTTTTTGCCAAGTTACGCCGCGGTATTTGGAGTGAGCGCCCTTTCGCTTTTTAAACGGTTTGTTGATGTTGTTCTGAGATTTTGTGGCGGGCCTCAGGTTTGCTTTTCTATTGTCGAGGCCGGAATGGTTGATATGGTCAACGACGAGAGGATGGGGTGGACATATTATTTCGCGGTGCATTTTAATAGTACTTTTTTTCTTGTTTACTTTGTCCCAGACAGAACGAGCGGCATAAAAGGTGTCTGAGCCTTTGCTGGCCTGCCATTGGTATTTGTTTAGACGCTCAAAATCTTCGGGGTCCACGATAGCGTGTTTACCCCGCGTGAGCGGGATCCGGCGGAATGGGTAGCCGTAGCGGGCCCGGCGGTATAACAGAACCAGAGCCACAAAGGGGCTTGCGAGCCAGTCTGGAATTGTAATGGAAAAATCGAGCTTAATTGTCCCCTCCGCGGTAAATTCAGCCCTTCGACTCCGCTCAGGATGAAGAGGACGGAGATTGCCGCGTCGGCTTCTTTGCAGCCTTCTCACAATGCCATGGAACGGAATATAAGGGCCGATTGGCCGGGGGCGAAAAAAAGGCGCCCTCTATAATTAGACGAGTGTGCAGTTTTGAACCGAAAAATCAGATATATTTTGTATTTAGAGATTCGTAATTCCTTGTTATTGAGAGAGATAAAAAATTTTAAAAAATTTGATTTTTGTTTTTAAGAGTGAGCGTTTTTGAACGAAAATTCTTCGAATTTTCGATGTTATTTGCAATTAATTTGTGCCGCCTGAGGCCAGCATGAGGTGCCTTATAGGCACGTAAATATTCGCAAGCACTAAGTGCTGGATTGAAAAATATTAGTGCGAACCGAAGTTAGAAATGCGGTGTAGAGCCGAACCGCAGGTGAGCATATGTGAATAATTTGGTGATTTTGAGGGTTTAGCATAGCGAAAAGTGTGTTTGGAGCGGGCTTTTAACGTGAATTTGGTGATTTTGAGGGCCTGTTTTGGCATCAATATGGTAAAATTATGAAAATCGCGGGATTTTTTGAACAATTAGCGTAACGAAAAAGCGTAACTGCCGTCTATGTATCAGAAGAACGATATCGTATGGCACAAGAGCAAATATGGACGGAACTGGTTAGACAGGCACAAAAGGGCCATAAAGAGGACATAAATAAGCTGGCCCGTGAAGCCAAAGAGAGATTGTGCGCATACATATATCGTGTAACGCTGAATTATGATTTGACACAGGATATGTCTCAGGAGGTATTACTTCAAATGGTTAAATCTCTTAACCATCTCAAAGGTGTTGAGAGTTTCTGGCCGTGGCTGTATCGGATTGCACATAACAAGATACAAGAACATTACAGGGCCAAATACAAAAAGAGCCCTGCCTACGGTTCGGCTTTTTATAAAAATTTTCTTTCCCAACGCGCGAAATATCATCATGAAGACGGCTTAAGCCAGTTGCTCCAGAAAGAGCTGTCCAAAAAAGTCGTGGTAGCGATGAAGCAGATGAAGCAGCAGTATCGTTCGGTCCTTTCATTACGCTGTTTCGAGGAGTTGTCTTACTCGGAGATTGCTGTTGCTATGGAGTGCAGCGAGGTTCGGGCGCGGATTTTATTTTATCGTGCCAAGCAGTCACTTAAGAAACAGTTGACACATCAGGGGCTGAAAAAAGGATTATTATTGATGTGTCTCGGTCTGTTCGGCAGATTGACGTCCCCTGCGGGAGCGGCGACGATGACAGTAACGTCCAATTCGGTCAAGGTCGGTGCGATGACCGCGATTATAGCGACAGCCGGGACAAAACTTGGGATTGCAACTGTTACTGCGGCGGCAGTCGGTCTGGCGACCGTGGGCGGTATATCAGTTTTATCCGAAGCTCCTCTGCCGGAGAGGTCCGAAGTCAAGAGCATCAATTACACAATCCAGTTACGCGATACGAGCCAGGGGCCGACAAGCAGCTTGAGTAAAGGGGCATACGAGCAATGGTTTTCCTGCCCTGACGGAATCGACGGGCCGCTGTTTATGCGGATGCAGAGGTGGGACGCAAAGGAAACAACTAAACTTTGCGCCTGGCTTGAGAACGGTGACGGTAATTACTACTATTACTGCACGGATAACAAGGTTTATATCAACAACTACCGAGTTTTCTGGAGCAGTTTAAGAGTTCGCCGACTACCGACCGACACGGCCGAATTTACAAACTACCTCTCGAAAATCGAAGGCGACCTAAACGGTATCGAATATATCCGCGACAGTCAAACAGGGCTTTTAAGACATGCTTTAGACGACAGGTTTGTTGATGTCGGAAACTTCCGCACTAATTATAAGTACAATACGTTAAATGAGAGGTTGTTCGAGTATGACTGGTCCGAAGACATTCCAGTCATCGATAAACGGGACCGGATGCGTAAAAGAGGCTGGACGTACTTTCGCATCAACGGTGAAATAAACAATCAAACAATTTCCGCCACGGGGCAAATACCATTTGTTTACACTGCCAGCAAGGAACACCCGGCGTGGATGAGGCTACAAATCGACAATGAGCTTGAGATAATGGATTGCAACGACGGCGCATGCTTACGCCGTATCGATGGTGCTGTTATTGCCGCTTATCCAGCAGGTAGTTTTTTCAAAGGCCTGCCTCGACCCTGGATGGGTATGCACACAACAGATATCATCCGCCGAGACGCCGCCAGGAGGAGGGTGGCGTTTAGAAC
>CAZWME010000439.1:0-5133 GCA_964634515.1 uncultured Pirellulales bacterium
GGTATCGTTAAGGATTGGAAGAGGATAACTATCGAGGCGGACGAGACTATTTCAATTCTATATAAGGATGGAACGGAAAAGTTGTTCAAATCTTAAGGTTGTGACCCTGCAAGTACTTAGTTTCAAACAAATAGTTTATTGACGTAAAGTCTTTAATTCAAATTCATCAATTTAACCAGATGGCACGCTCAATAATAGTAGAGAGCGTGCCATTTTACTTAAAAGAACTGGAGGTATTAAAAATGGCTTGGAAACCAACAACACTTCTGATTGAGGGGATGCTTGATAACACGACACCTGGCAAAGTAAGAGGATGGATGAAGTTTGCCGGGATGAAGGAAAAAGTTACATTTGACCTGGAAGGCAACTTCCACAGGGACATTCGCGGAGCAAAGATACGCTTAATAGGCGGTGCTACTGATAATGAACCGGGGACGGAAGATTATTTACAATGCCTTGCCTCGCATCAGACTGGTAAAGTAGGCAACATTACTGCAGGATTGCCGTCGGCTAATTATATCTCTGGTTCAGTTTCTGTCGAGTGGTACTCGCGGTTGAATGGTCGTGTAGTACTTGAGCTTGAGCAAGACCAAATTGAATTTCTTAGTATGCCGATACCGGCAATCGAGTCCGACCCAATCTCTCGTGAAGAACAAAATCGGAACATGTCTGAGTTCCTCGGTAGCCTCGCTCAAGAGATGAATATTCCTGCGGAACGAGCTGTTTGTATTGGCGGTGATACAGTAGTGAAGGCTGACAAGAGAGCTGCCAACAATAAGATCCGTGGTATGAAATTGCTGACAGAGGAAATCCGTAAAAAGTTGCCGCCGCTTTATTCTCAAGATGGTAAGGGCGGCAAGGCTATTGCCTATGTCAAATTCTTTACTCCAGATTCGGGGTTCACATTCTGGGCTTCGGAATTTGATGGCAAAGATACATTCTTCGGCCTCGTAGATGGCCATTGCAAGGAGTTCGGTTATTTCAGTCTCTCAGAGCTTGAAAGTGTCCGCGGCCCAATGGGACTGCCAATTGAACGTGACCTCTACTTCCACCCAAAGAAGTTGGATGAAATAGCGCCGGAGATGTTCAGGAAGGAGGGGCAGAAATGAGCAGCAAAGATTACAGAATAAGCCCTCCGCCAAAGGATTCCGGAGAAGAACCTCTGTTTCGGGTTGTGTATGAAATCGATGTCAACGCCTCTGATGAAAGAAAGGCCGCAGAAACTGCCTGGCAGATGATGCGGGCTAAGGACGCCTTTGATCCTGTCATGATGGTTCTGAATAGTGAAGGCAAACAGACAAAGCTTGATCTGACTGATTTGCTGGAATTCAACAAGGTGACAACAGGTTTTGTTGTTCAAAAGTTCCGTAAGGACAGTGCCGGAAAGTTCAGATGTACCCATCAGGAATTTATCGCCGGTGATGATGTTCAGTACGAAGATGCCAAAGGCGAATCAATAGAAGCTCCGGAACATGAATATCAGCAGTTCAATATGACACTGATAAGCAATTCACAGATTATTGACCGGCTGGGGGATGTTATTACCAGCATTGATATCGGTGGTGAGCAGTCAAGGCAGTTTGCCCATGAGATAAAAATCCTGGGTGAGCTGCTAAGAGACCTTGACTAAGTACCAAAGGATTAAACCGCAAATATTAACCCATCTTTTTGAGGTGATAAATAATGAACGATTCAAAGAAAGCAAAAGTATGTCTGCAACGAATTGTTGATTTGTTCAAGGAAGGCAATATTCCAAAAGCGTTAGCGGTTGCGACAATACCACCGCAGACTGACATTCCATCTGCAAAATGGAGTTGGAGCAATAAGGTACTGCAATTTTTAGCAGATACATCTGATGCCAGGGGTTTTCGCCAATGGGAGCAAGCCGGCCGTAAGGTCAACAAGGGAGCTAAGGCCTTTCATATCTTAGGGCCAAAGGCCAGGACGATTAAAGAGACCGATGAGAATGGCCAGGAAACTGAGAAGGTTATACTAACAGGATTTTACGCCATTGCTGTATTTAGAGCAGAGGATACAGATGGCGAACCCCTGCCTTATGAACCGGCGAGTTCTCCGCCATTGGCAGATGTTGCAGAAGAATTCGGTCTGTCTGTGAGTTATCAAACCTTTGCCAGCAGATACTACGGCTATTACCAGAGTGAGTCCAAAAGAATAGTACTTGCAACTCATGAGGCGCAGGTATTTGAATACTGTGCCAAATGCACCTGATGGGAACGATCAGGTGCAATGTTGTCAGGTTACTCATTGTTTTCATCCCTTGTATGGCAAAGAGATTCAGATTGTCATGATCAGGCAAAATTGGGGCGAAGACCGTGTTTATTATCGCCATGATGATGGGTTAATAACCGCTATACCTGCTTCTTGGACAAGTGTTTACGATCCTGACGTCTTTAACGTTCTCTCCGATGGCCGCAGCTCTTTTCGATTCAAAGAACTGCTGGAACTTACTCGGTTTGTTGATGAATTGTTGTCGGAGGGTCACTAATGGCACACCTTATATCCTCAAATAAGCGTAAAGTAAATTATGCCTTTTATGTAAAGTGTATTATGCCGAGCGGTGTTCTCGTTGGATATGCTCTGGAGGCCATATATTACGCAATAAACACATATATGAACAACTATTTACGACATTTTTTGTTTGACAGCTTCGAGTTTGACGGCATAATAAGGCTAACACGAAAATTGTCTTATTTAGGAGATCAATATCATGGACGATTATGGCGATGTAAAACTGGAGGCGCTTGGGCAAAATGGCACTTTAAATGCCCATCCAGGGGATGTTACGGACGATTTATTTTCGGTGAGCGAGTTTTTCGATCCCCGAGACCTGGTGCAGGTCAAGTACGAGATGCTTCGGCGGGTTCGGGAGGATGGAGTATCTGTTTTAATAGCGGCGAAAACATTCGGCTTTTCTCGGGTGTCATATTATCAGATACAGCAGGTATACAACCAACAAGGATTAGCCGGCCTTATGCCGCGTCAACGAGGACCCAGGCATGCTCACAAGTTGACCGAAGATGTTATGTCATTCGTTTCAGCTTGCAAAAACAAAAAATCTTCCTTGCGGGCGACAGATTTAGCGAATCGCATAAAACAGCAGTTTGGTTTGAACGTACATCCTCGCAGCATCGAACGAGCGTTGCAGCGACAGTTAAAAAAAAGGCAGTAAATTTCTTTGAGCCTGACACATGTCTCGATCATTGTGTTGAGCGTTATGAGCAATTACGCCGAATGGTACTGGAAGGTCGAGACTACTGTTGCCAGGGATGGGGACTGGCACTGCTAATACATCGTGGATTTACGGCATGGATATATGCCTTTTCGAAGATGGAATCATCTCAACAAGAATCTGTCGCATATGTAACTTTAGCACCAGATAAAACATGTTTAGCGATTCCAGATACTATTCGTGGTCAGATGATAATGGCAATTTCGGAGATGGCACTGGGAACATTACAGGGGGTAGTATTATGATCGATAACACACGCCACCAGAAAGTACAACCGGAACATCTTAAACGGGATGCATATTTGTATGTTCGACAATCAACACTCCATCAGGTGTTCCATAATACAGAGAGTACCAGAAGGCAGTACGATCTTCGCAGACGAGCTGTTGCTTTGGGTTGGTCCGATGATAGCATAATTGTTATTGACAACGACCTTGGCCATTCAGGTGCATCGGCAGCAGATCGTGAAGGTTTCCAGCGACTTGTTGCCGATGTTGGTATGGCTAAAGCGGGCATAGTTTTGGGTTTAGAAGTATCTCGTCTGGCTCGTAATTCCAGTGACTGGCATCGCCTGCTTGAAATATGTGCTTTGACGTACACCTTGATATTAGATGAAGATGGCCTATACGATCCAAGTCATTTTAATGATCGTTTGTTGCTTGGGATGAAAGGTACAATGAGTGAAGCGGAACTTCATATACTGCGGGCTCGTCTTAGGGGAGGAATTCTCAATAAAGCTGAACGGGGTGAATTATAAGCGCGATTACCTGTAGGCCTCAGTTATGACTCACAGGGGAAGGTAATACTCACTCCTGACAGTCAGGTTCAGGATATATTGTATACGTTCTTTAAAACATATAAACGAACCGGATCTGCCCATGCCGTTGTAAGGTATTTTCGTGACAATAATCTGCAATTTCCTTGTGGTCTGAGGGGTAAAGTTAATCGGAATAAAATATTATGGGGACCACTAATGTATACACGTACGCTCCATACGCTACATAACCCACGTTATTCGGGAACATATGTTTACGGCAGAACAAAAACATATAGACAGCCGGATGGTCGAATCCGTGTTAAAGGATTGCCTATAGATCAGTGGCATACAGTAATCCCGGAGGCTCATCCAGGCTATATCACCTGGCAGGACTATCACGACAACCTTAAAACGCTGCGAGCATGCGCCAACGCACACGGCAAAGACCGACGCAATCATCCACCGGGCAGTGGTCCAGCTTTGTTGCAGGGTTTAATTGTTTGCGGCGTATGTGGACGGCGAATGGGACAGAGGTATCATAGCCGTAACAAAAAGATTGTGCCTGATTATCTCTGTCAGAGTCACGGCATAGAAAACAGCAAACCGATATGTCAATGTATCCCAGGTGGAAATATTGACAAAGCTATCAGGCGATTTCTGTTAGAATTAGTTAAACCTGTAACATTAGAACTCGCTTTTACCGTACAGCAAGAAGTACAAGCAAGACTTAAAGAAGCTGATAGACTTAGATATCAAAAAGTACAGCGAGCACAATATCAGGCCGATCTTGCCAAAGACAGGTTTATGAATATCGATCCCAGAAACAGACTTGTAGCCGATCAACTTGAATCAGATTGGAATAACAAACTGCGTGAATTAAACAATGTTCGCCAAGAATACGAACAACAACATAAAGCTGATCGAATAAAGCTTGATGAGCAGTGCCGGAAGAAAATACTGTCATTGGTGAAGAATTTTCCAAAAGTATGGGATGATCCAGCTACTACTGATCAACAGCGTAAAAGAATGGCCAGATTAATTATAGAAGATGTTACGCTGACAAGAACGAGCGAGGATGTGGATGTTCGCATACGACTCAAAGGTGGTGCCACACATCAAATGACAG
>CAZWME010000440.1:0-5121 GCA_964634515.1 uncultured Pirellulales bacterium
GCAATGGGAAATATTCCATTCCGCAATAAATACTGCCCTGATAACCATTCCAGCCTAAATCACCGATACCTGCATCAACTCCAGGGTAGATATTCTTATCCGCTAAAAGCCTGCCGTCTGTAATATTCCCGATCAGTGTAATCGTAACGTTAGGAGTTGCCCTTCTCAAGACACTTATAATGTTTTCTGGGTCATGGGTATTTTTAATATCTACCACAACCTTGCCGGGCTTTTCTTTTTCTATTAACTCAAGAAACTCTGCTTGATTCTGTCCTGCAATGTCCCGGCTTTCAACGCAAAAAACCCGAAATCCAAGATCGTTTATCATATTATATAACAGACTATCATTGGTTACAAAAAAGCATCCACAATTATTATTCTCAACCATATATTTAGCGATTTGAGTTGTACGAGTAAAGTGCCCCAATCCCAATTCCGCACCACCATCTATAACAAATGCTATTTTTGCACTTTTAGCCTTAACATTCTTTTGACTAACATGGGTATTGATGGATTTTATTTCGGGATTATTTTCCAAAAAATCGACCACATCTTCCAAACTCACAATCCCCTTCCCATCCCACAAGTTCTTATAAATTGTTTCTATTAACCTAAAGTCAGCCATGTTATCCACTGACAATCTATAATCAGGTTTTTGAAGTGTTTCTTCTGTTCGCCAATACTCAGTTTTTACATATCCAGGATGTTCGGCAAGATAAAGTGTTACGTGCTCTTTGTGATAATCCTCTATATCTGTCGCTTGGTAAACCTTCTTAAGAGCATCCAGAGAAACGACTGAAAATCCCTCGTGCACGGATGGAATATCCGGTTCATGCCTGACATGTCCAGCCTTGTGTTTTGTAATAATATCAATCATCTGATCAATCGAATCTGGATCTATTAGCGGAGCATCGCCCGTAACTCTAACTACATAATCAGCTCCTATTGTCTCCACTGCATCAATGTAACGTTTCAAGACATCATCTTCACTGCCTCTAAATACTTTAATTTTATATCTTTTCGCAAACTCCTCTACTTTAGCATCTAATTCGTTAGTAGATGTTGCAATAAGTATGTCATTCAGCTTCTTGCATTGCTTCAACCTATGCACAATATGCCACAGCAAGGGTTTGCCGCATAAATCCTTGAGAATCTTTCCGGGCAGCCTCACAGAACTCATACGTGCCTGGACTATTGCAGCTGTTTTCATTCGGACCTCCAGCTTTCTCGCAATTTCAGCAGAGGCCTTAATCCGTCACTGGGATCGGTCCGCCAGTTCCGCTCGTCAAGCTCGCTTTCAACGGGTTTTTTGACCCCATCTGAATCCGCAGACTCATCAGACAGCTCTGCACCTACTCCTTGCCTTACATTACTTATAACAGCGGCTATCTTTCCGGGCAGCCAGCAGTAATCCTTATTAAATTCATCGCCGCTGCCGTCCAAATCCATATGAAACTCCACCATAGAAGCCTGCCATTTAAAAACAGCCCTGTATATAACCGCCTCCGAAACAATATGCCCTGACCAACCTGACTTACAACCATATCTGTCTCTAAGAGTTTTGATCGCCGCCAGATTGCATTGGCTCGCAGCCACTGGATAGCTTGATATACATTGAAGCAAAGTCATATCCTTTGACCCGGCTGACCGCATTGCCTCAACCGCCAGATCGATCTCATCGATATTGGCCATCCCTGTTGACAACACTACCGGAATTTCTGTCTTGGCGCACGTCTTTAAAATATCATGCCATAGCAATTCATAAGATGCGATTTTATAAAAATCAACGTAAGGTTTTAACGCTTCTACAGCCTCAAGATAAAAAGGTGTACAGTAAAATTTAAGACCCAGCTTATGACTTGCATTTGCGAGTTTTGGGATAAATTTCAATGACAATTCCCATGACCGTCTTTTCTTAAGCTGCGGATTATTTTTTATTATTTGCCGCGCAAAAAGTTCATCCATTTTAAAAAGTTGAAATTTTATACCGTCACAGCCTATCTGTTTTGCAGTCTCTATGAACCTTAGGCAGCGGTCCAGATCCTGATTGTGATTGCTGGATACTTCTGCTATAAATTCGACGTCCATTAGCACCTCTTGGCATATTTTCTAATGGTTTCTTTAACCGATTTAATTACACGGCCCTGAAGCTCGCAGCTAAGATCATAATAAATAGGCAGGCTGATAGACTCAGAATAGTATCTTTCGGCATTAATGAGTTTTTGCCTGCCATATCCTTTTGCTTTGTAAAAGGAATGCCAATATATAGGTATGTAATGCACCTGCACTCTTATTTTTTGCTTCACGAGTTCTGTGAATATCCGCTTTCGGTCAACGGTGATCTTATCTAACCGAAGCCTTAAGATATATAAATGCCAGGCATGCCTTCGGTCTTGATAAGATGTATCGGTCAATATCACCAAATCCCTGATGTCAGCTAACGCCTTGTTGTATCTTTGAGCTATACTCCTTCGTTTTTTCAGGAATTTATCTATGCGCCTCAACTGGCTTATTCCAAGGGCGCACTGAATATTTGTTATTCGGTAATTAAAACCCAAATCTCTCATGTCATAATACCATGGACCTTTTTGGGTTGTTTTTTTATCTTTGTACGTACCATGATTTCTCAGGGTGCACAACTTGTCATAGAGCCTCTTGCTATTGGTAGTTATTGCCCCACCTTCTCCGGTCGTGATATGTTTGACCGGATGAAAACTGAATACTGCCATATCTGAATGTTTACAATTTCCTACCTTGATCCACTTGCCGCGATGCTTGTATTCGGCTCCAAAACTATGGCAGGCATCTTCTATAACAATTAGCCCGTTTTTTTTTGCAATTGCAGCAATTTCAGGCATATCAACCGGTAAGCCCGCAAAATGAACCGGCAGAACAGCCTTGGTTTTGGGTGTTATCTGAGACTTTATGTGTTCGGTATCAATATTGATAGTCTTGTAATTTATATCAGCAAATACGGGCTTTGCCCCTGCGTAAATAATGGAATTAGAGGTTGCCAGGAAGGTCATCGGTGTTGTTATTACTTGATCATCTTTTTTAAAACCAGCCGCAAGACTGGCAAGATGAAGGGCTGCGGTACCGCTTGATACAGCAACAACATACTTTGCCCCTGTGTATTTACAAATAGCCTCTTCAAATTCTCTGACTTTAGGTCCCTGGGTTATCCAGTCTGATCCCAGGGCATTGGCAACAACCTGTATATCAGCTTTATTAACAGAGTGCTTACCGTATGGAATGTATTGCATCGTTCTTTTCTTCAAACTCTATCATTGCCCTTAACTGTTGTACTCCCAGCCAATGTGTATTATTATCACTTCTGTAGCCGTCAAAGTCACCATTAAGCCGCTCAGCACCATTTTGCCTAAACTCACGGTCAACTGTAAATGGATATGTTATGAATTTATCTTCAAGTTCGTAAGTGCAAATACCGTCATCTTTGGAAACAAGGGTTTCATGAAGTTTTTCACCAGGTCTTATGCCTATGATTTTCTGTTTGCATTTCGGCGCTATAGCTTCAGCCAAATCAACTATCTTGATACTTGGTATTTTGGGGATAAATATTTCACCGCCCTCCATTGTTAAAAGTGAGCTTAAAACTAAAGCAACGCTCTGATTCAGTGTCATCCAAAAACGAGTCATCTTCTGATCTGTTATGGGTATGTGACCATTCTTACGACATTCTTTAAAAAATGGTACCACACTGCCTCTGGAACCAAATACATTACCATATCTAACAACACCGAATTTTTTACCTGTTGAAGAATAATTATTGCCTGCAATAAATATCTTTTCGGCACACAGTTTAGTAGCGCCGTATAAATTCACGGGATTTGCTGCCTTATCGGTACTCAAAGCAACAACCTTCTTCACATTGCTATCAATCGCTGCATTGATGACATTTTGAGCTCCGAAGATATTGGTTTTAACTACTTCAAAAGGATTGTATTCGGCACTGGGAACTATTTTAAGTGCGGCAGCATGCACTACATAATCTACACCGTCAAATGCACGGCGAAGTCTTTTCAGGTCACGTACATCACCAATAAAATATCTTATACAGGGATCGTTGAAACGCTTTTTCATTTCATACTGCTTCATCTCGTCCCGGCTGAAAATTATTAGTTTGTGCGGCTTGTAATCTCTTAGAATGGTCTCCGCAAATTTCATGCCGAACGAACCGGTACCGCCGGTAACTAATACCACTTTGTTGTTTAGAAAAGTGTTAATTTAGTTCTCCTTTACCTTCAAGTGCCATCTGGGAGCATTATATGTTATTACCCTTACATAAAAAACTATTTTTTACTTTTGTTAGTATTTATTTGTAGGCACTATATAAAATTTAAAACACCTCATTGCTCACAAGAATTCATTTCACTATTGCACAACGAAAAAACTACGTTAAAGGCTATAAATAGATAAGTAATCCTTTGCGTATCCCTTTGAGCTTAAAAAACTTTGCCTTTCGAACTAATGGAGTTTTAAAGTTAGCCGGTTCTTAAAATAGTTAAAGATTATACCGATAAGTATTGATGGTCTTTTTGCCTTTGCGGACTTGGCTTAGCTCTTTGACATTTTCGGCCTGCTGTGCTGTAAGAGCAAGGTATAGGTCCTGATATAATTTTCGCAAATGCTCGCGCTGGCTTTTAAATTCAGGCAATTCAAGAATACCCGACCGGGCGATTTTACCTACAAAAAAACTGGCTTGTTTGCTTAAGGCCTCAATTTCATTGACATTGCCCTGTCTGGCAAATCTTATTTGTTGTTCAACCAGCTTTTGTAGCTCATCAAGAAAATGTATCTGTTCATCTGGAATAATCTCAACACTATTTGTGTTCATTGCGCTGGCGCTCCTGTTTGGATTACTTGTTTTACCTGAGCAAGACTATGCTTGACTTCTTCAAGGAGATTAGCTGCATCTTTGTGGTTTTCGTCCAGGCTTAAAAGGTTCAGGAGAATATTTTCAGACTCCTCGAACTTTCCATCTTTCATATATAATGCCGCCAAAGGGAACATAACGGATGTATCGCCGGGATGCATATTCAAATACATTTCCAGGTAATGTATAACCTTTGCAAATGAACCCATCTGGCAGGAGGCCTGAAA
>CAZWME010000441.1:0-5112 GCA_964634515.1 uncultured Pirellulales bacterium
GGATCAGGATGAGAGTGCGAAGGTCTGCTTTATGATATGGACGACAACGCCGTGGACTTTAGCGGCGAATCTGGCTATTGCGGTCCATCCCAATCTCGAATATACGACGCTGACTTATGAAAGAGACGGCGAAAAGTTTGTTTCGTTAGTTGCAAATGAGCGTATCGAGGCGGTAATTGCGGGTGGTGCTTTAGCTGAAGGACAATACAGCATCGGTGAAAAATCGGTTAGAGGCAGCGAACTCGAAGGTCTTCGTTATGAACATCCGTTCGTTGAAAAGAACCCGACGGACAAGGATGCTTATATGGTCATACCTGCGCTATACGTTACGACCGAAGACGGGACGGGACTTGTTCATACTGCGCCGGGTCACGGAGTAGAGGACTATATGTCGGGTCAAAAATATGGCCTGGCTATTTATTCGCCTGTGATGGACGATGGGGGATATGATGATACGGTGCCGGATTGGCTGTGCGGTCAGAACGTTCTGGAAGTTGAAACTATCGTTAACAACTACCTGAGAGAAAAGAAGCTGCTTTTCGCCGAGGGTGAGATTATGCACAGCTATCCGCATTGCTGGCGGAGTAAGATGCCGGTGATTTTCAGGGCGACGGAGCAGTGGTTTATCGGTGTCGATAAAGAGCTGCCTGATTCGGGCAAATGCCTGCGTAATATGGCTCTTGAGAGTGTTAAAGATGTTAAATGGATTCCCGGGTGGGGCGAAAAGCGTATCGCCGGGATGCTTGAATCGCGGCCTGACTGGTGCATCAGCAGACAGAGAAGCTGGGGCCTTCCTATTCCTGTCTTTTTCAATTCGCAAGGGAGCACTTTAATAACCAAGGAATCGGTCTCGGCTGTGGCCAGGTATGTTGCAAAGAACGGCTCGAACAGTTGGTTTACCGATTCGCCGGAAAAGATTTTAGGTGAGGATTTTGAGCTGCCTGATGGATTTACCTTTGATGATATGCAGAAGGAAGAGAATATTTTCGATGTCTGGTTCGAGGCGGGTTGTAGCTGGTACAGTGTGTGTGTTAAAGAGGAGGGCTGGGAAGTTCCGGTGGATTTATATCTTGAAGGCTCGGACCAGCACAGAGGATGGTTTCAACTGTCACTTCTGCCGGGTATTGGGGCGACCGGCGGGGCGCCGTTCAAGAGCGTTTTGACGCACGGTTTTACGGTTGATGAGAAGGGAATGAAACAGTCGAAATCGCTGGGTAATTATGTTAATGCGCAGGAAGAAGTGGAAAAGTACGGCTCGGATATTCTGCGGCTGTGGGTTTCAAGTGTAAATTATCAGGAAGACGTAAGGTGCAACGATGAGATCATCGGGCGGACGCAGGATGCTTACAGGAAAATCAGGAATACACTGCGATACCTGTTTGGCAATATCAACGATTTCGCCCCGAATACCAAAGCGATAGCCTACGATGAGATGTTCGAGATAGACAAATGGGCGATGCAGCAATTGCAAAAGCTGATAGCCGGTGTGATCGAGGCATATGATAACTTTGTCTTTCACAGGGTATTTTCGCTTGTCTATAACTTCTGTACGGTCGAGATGAGCAGTATCTATATGGATGTGCTCAAGGACAGGATGTACTGCGATGCGGCGGACAGCCTTTCGCGGCGGAGCGCCCAGACGGCGATGTACAATATATTGGATGCCCTGATTCGGATGTTAGGACCGATACTGGTTCATACCGCCGAGGAGGCGTGGGATGCTATGGAATTTAAGAGCCAGGATGTCGAGAGTGTTCATCTGGCCGATATACCGAAGGTTGATGATTCTATAGATTTTCAAGCCGATGAGCCGCGGTGGCAAAAGCTGATGGGGCTGCGCGATGATGTTTTGCGTGTCCTTGAAGGTTTGAGGCAGGAGAAGAAGATTGCGAGCAATCAGCAGGCGTGTGTGACGGTGTACTGTGATGAAGAAGATTCGGCATTCCTGAATGAGTTCGGGCTTGAGCAGTTCGCGGCGCTTTGTATTGTGAGTGAGGTCAAGATAGTAAAAACGACGGGTGAGACTACAATTGCCGCAGAAAAGAGCAATTACAATAAATGCCAGCGTTGCTGGAACTATTGGCCGAGCGTCGGAGCCAATAGTGAACATCCTGATTTGTGCGAGCGTTGCTTAACCGTCGTGCATAATGTGTGATGCATACTGCGAACAGACATAAGACTCAAGAAAGTTGTTCGCAGACTTTTTGATAGACTTCATCGACTGTTATTGTATCGACGTTATGTTTCGGGTCGCGGCTTTTTATTTTATGGCCTCTTGAGAAGGGTTCGCGGGCGACGAGGCATTCGATTCTTTTGTACGGGGCTATTCTGGCGGGATTTGACCAACTGTACATAAGTACCAGCGGAGTTCCCAGTGCAGCGGCGATATGGCCGGGGCCGGTGTCATTGCTTACTACAAGTCTGGCATTTTTCAGTAAAACGACAAGCTCACTTAGAGAAGTTTGTCCGGCAATGTTTGCAATGGGGACATCGGAGAGGTTTTTTAAGTTTTCTATAAGAGCAGCTTCGCCTGCATCGCCGGTTGCGACAACGGGTAATCCGAATTGTGATGAAATCTTCCCGGCCAATTCTGCAAAGCGTTCGACAGGCCATTGCTTGTCTTCGTGGGCGGAGCCGGGTATAAAAACTACATAATTATCCGGCGCAATATCGTGACTGTCCAATAATCTGCCAACCGAATCTGCGGCCTCCGGGTGCTGCGGCAAAACGAACTGCACGTCAAGCTCGGAGGCGCCGGCAGCCTTTATTATTTTTAAGTAATAGTCAACGAGGTGAATACAATCCTTTGTCTGTGTGACTTTGTGCGTGTAAAAAAGAGGGGCGAATTCTTTGGCGTTTGCTATTCCGAAGCGTTTTTTACAGCCCGAAAGCCAGGCGAGAGATGATGTTCTGAAAAGACCCTGAAAGTCGATTACGGCGTCGAATTCGGCGTGGCGCAGCCGCTTAATAAGCGACATGAGACTTCCGAATGCGCCGGGATGGAACCATGCCTTGCCGAGAAACTTACGGTCGAAAAGTATGATCTCGTTCAGGTGAGGATGGTTTTCGAGAAGTGGTGCAAACTCGGGGCGAATGAGCCAGCTAATCCTGGCATGAGGAAAACTTTTTCGCAAAGCAGTCAGTGCCGGCAAGGCCAGGACTATGTCGCCCAGTGAGCTGGGCTTTATTATCAGGATGTTTTTGAGACCATCCGGCATAATTTTGTATTTTATGTTTTTTTCAGGTTCGTAAGGTCTATATTTTAACGAGCGATTGTAAATGATGGAACAGTTAGATGCAATTGGTTTTGTTTTGATGAATTCTTTTTGCAGAAATTGTTTTCAAACTGGCTGCATTGCCATTTATCCCTGGACGGATAAAAAAAAGCCCACCGTTGGGTACGGTGGGCCGGGAATTTAGGTGCGGAAAAAAAGTTATTTCTTAACCACTAACGTCAACGCAGACCATATCGCCTTTGGCGTTACGGGCGTAAATTTTGCCGTTTGCGAGTATGGGTGTTGTCCAGCATTTTGTTCTGGGAAGAATCTGTGCCCTCGAAATTACATCGAACTTTTTGGGGTCAGCATTGGCGATTGCCAATTCGCCCTTGTCACTGATGATTATCATCCTGCCGTCATTACTCATCATCAATGCGCCTTTTCCAAGGCTACCATCGGACCATTTTATGCTGCCATCCCTGAAGTCCAGACAGGTTAGTTTTGTTTCATCGAAGCCATAGAGGTATCCCTTCCAGTACATCGAGCAGTTCATATGGTTTCGCATATTCTTATTCTGCCAGAGGGTCTGGACGTTTGAACCGTTTACTTTAATTTTTGCACAGCCGAAGTTGTACCCGTTCGAGACGAAGACCTCGTTGCCGACAATAATCGGGTCGGCGGCGTTTACCTTATGCTTGTTCTCAAAGGGTGATTTCCAGAGCACTTTACCGTCACTAATTCTAACACCCTTGATATGAGAAGCTGTGAACATAGCTACACATTTTTGGCCATCTATCGTGCAGGGTACGGGTGTGGCGTAGCCGCAGATGCCTTTGCCGTTATCCCAAATGACATTGCCGTTGTTCTTGTTGAGGGCAACGCCGGCATCGCCGAGGTTTAATATCAGCATATTGCCAACAACAAGGGGCGAGCCGGAAAAGTGCCATGTCGGCAGTTTATAGCCGAGGTCCTTGTTCATGTTCTTCTGCCACTTTACCGATCCTGTAGCAGCATCAAGACAGAACAGGTGTCCCATCTTGCTTATGGTATATACGACTTTGCCATCGACGATGGGGGTTGACAATGTGCCGCCCTCATAGTATTTCGGCTGTAATGGGCACGAATAGGTGTGCTTCCATATTTGATTGCCGGTATCGGCATCGAAGCAGAATACGGTATCCTGATTGGCATTCGGGCCGCTCTTGCCGGAGTTGCCCATCGCATATACGCGGCCATTGCTGATTGTCATCGTAGAAAAACCAATGCCGATTGATTTTTTCCATAGCTGTTTGGGGCCGGAAGCCGGAAAATCAACGATCCAGTCGGTTTCGCTTGTAATACCATTGTGCTGAGGGCCTCTATATATCGGCCAGTCGGCTCCATGTACAACAGCGCTGTTTGTAAACAAAACAACTGCCACAGAGACAATAATTAATGGTGAGATTCTTCTGCTTTTTGTGGACATCCTCGAATCCTCCAAGAAAAATATTTACCTGGTTTTTTTTCGTATTTTTTGTTGCCCGGTTACGTCACAGAGCATCATATTTTGATATACTATTGAGCTTTTCTTATAAATTCAAGCTTAAAGTATACGCTGTGAATTACCAAAATGTTCATCGGTATAAATTTATGCCTCCTATTGTATTAACGTGAGGTATTATGATATAATTATTGGAGACATGCCGGCAAAGCCAATTTTCTCTTGAAAAAAGAGAAGGAGAACAGTGATGCAGAAAAGAACCGGCTTTACACTAATAGAGCTTCTGGTGGTGATAGCCATTATCGCTCTTCTGATGGCGATATTGATGCCTGCCCTTCAGCGGGTCAAGAGTCAGGCAAAGGCTACAGCATGTCAGTCGAACGTGAGGCAGTGGGGGCTTATCTTTCGGTTGTA
>CAZWME010000442.1:0-5097 GCA_964634515.1 uncultured Pirellulales bacterium
TGTCACCGCCGAGATTAAGGATTTTCTCATCGGTACATTTCTGCAAGATGCCCCGATTCTTCCCGTATCCGGCATAACAGGCCAAGGCTTCGATGCCTTTTACGAGGCACTCAAAGAGCTTGTCGCTAAAATCGAACCCAAGAGAACCGACGGTGTATTTCGGCTGCCAGTCGAGCGGACATTCTCCGTCAAGGGCTACGGCACCGTGGTTACCGGCATCCCTGTCGCAGGCTCAGCCAAAATCGGCGACCAGATGACACTCTTTCCCGGAGGCGTAAAAGGGCGAATCAAAGCCATACAGGTCTATAAACAAAACAGCGAAATTGCCCTGGTCGGTCAGTGCGCCGCAATCAATGTCCCCCGATGGGAATACAACACTATCGAACGCGGTAACGTGGTTACAGACGGCGAATATTTTTCGCCCCAGCAGTGGTATCTTTGTCAGCTTAATGTCCTTGCCCATATAAAATCCCCCCTTAAAAACGGCAGCCAAATAAAATTTCACACGGGCACTTCTGAAATTGTTTCCACGGTATATTTACTCAAGGGCAAAAGCGTTTCAGCAGGTGATGAGTGCCTTATTCAGGTCAGATTAAACGAGCCCCTCGTCGCGGCCCCGCGTGACCGTTTCATATTACGAACGCTCTCACCCGTTAAGACAATAGGCGGCGGAACGATTGTCGAGTCGCTCGGTGAAAAACTTAGACGAAGTAATCCTCAGACGGTTCATGATGCCGAAGAGCGTGCCCGGGCCGTAACTATTGAGAGGGATTTTGCCGAGTACTGCATAAAAACCGCCAAGGCCTTTGCCGCAACAGAAAGTGAGCTTTCAATTCGCACCAAGATTCGCCCCGAGCCGCTTAAAAAAATCCTTGCCGAGCTTATTGAGCAGGAAAAGATATTTGATTTAAGTTCCAAACTTTACATCCATTTTGAGACATCCGAAATTGTTCAGCATCAATTGTTAAAAATCGCCGGTGACTTTCACCGCGAGAGGCCGGAAAGCCCGGGGCTGAGCGTCGAGCAGTTTTATAAGACATCCGAATTGAGAAAAGATGTTTTCGACAGTCTCTTAAAGTTGCTGCTCTCTCAAGGGAAAATCGTCGAAAGAAAGCACCGCTTCGCCCTGCCCGAACATCGGGAAACCTACAGCGAAGAAGAACAAAATTTACTCCAGAGCATCGAATCACTTTATAAGAACCGGCCCTTTAATCCGCCTAAATTCGAAGAAGTCACCGAACAGGCCAAGGCGGCCGGCGATAAGGTGCAGAAAATTCTCCAGATACTAATCGAGCAGGAACGCCTTGTCCGGGTTGAGCATGATTTGCTTTTTCACAGCGAGGCAGTTGAGAAGGCACGGCAGCTTCTAATCTCATTTATCAAAAAAGAGGGTCAACTGGAAAGCGTAAAATTCAAATATCTGATAGATACCACCAGGAAATTCGCTATCCCCCTTCTTGATTATTTCGACCGTATCGGCCTGACCCGGCGAGCAGGCTATACACGCTATTTAAAAAACCCCACAGTTCACTAATTCAAAAAGATTGATAAGCTTAAAGTATCAAAAACCTTATTTGCTTTTTTAAGGGAGATTTGAAATGCGTTTCGGGAAAATTTCCGCAATTCTGCTGGGCATAGCCGTCGCCACGATAAGTGCGATGTCTGTACTTCGCCCCGGGTGAGGCAATCCTATCGCGGCCCTTGGAGGGCTGCTGGTTATCTCTTGTATCCCTGCTTCG
Source organism: uncultured Pirellulales bacterium (assembly GCA_964634515.1). GTDB lineage: Bacteria > Planctomycetota > Phycisphaerae > Sedimentisphaerales > Anaerobacaceae > NIOZ-UU13. The sequence continues at coordinate 1,740 of CAZWME010000442.1, forward strand.
GTGATAGTCGGAATAATAGGAATCGTTCTCGACCGGCGTAAGCTGCTCGCGATTATCACTACCATTGCTGCCGGGGGATTCGTGCTGTTTTACATGGCTATGATTGTTATGGGCATGATCCTTATGATGCGCCGTTGAAAATTCCGATTAACATCCCCTTTCTTTACCTTTAGAGCCTCCTGAAAAACCCCTTTTTCAGCAAAAAATGCTGAAAACAACACGAAAGTAAAAAAATTAAAAATTTTTTATTTTTTTGTTGATATTGGATTACAAATGTAATACTATGTTATATATTACAAATGTAATCTAAGGAGAGCCGCTTATGAAAAAACTGCCCAAAATATCCGAATCGGAATGGCAGGTTATGCGTGTGTTATGGAAAAAAAGCCCGCTGACCGCCAACGAAATTGTAAAGGAACTGGCCGGAAATACTCATTGGAAGCCCAAGACGATTAAAACACTGATTACCCGCCTAACAAAAAAGGGTGCCGTCAAGTTCGAGAAGGAAGGCAGATTATACCAGTACTACCCCGCCGTCAGCAAAGACGAATGCATGCGTATGGAAAGGCGTTCATTTGTTCGCCGGGTTTACGGCGGAATAAACAAGCCTATGCTCGCCTCATTTCTCGAAGATGCCAACCTTTCCGCTAACGACATTGCGGAACTAAAGAAAATCCTTGAGCAGAAGGCGGAGGAATAAAGATGGAATCTCTGACTTTACAGTTACGGTCAGTCTTTGACTGGCTTTTGTGGGCGAGCATACAGGGCAGCATGCTGATTATCCTGATTGTCCTTGTCCAGATAATCCTGCGGGGCAAATTGGGTATTCGCTGGCATTATCTGCTCTGGCTGCTCTTATTGATACGTCTGGCGGTGCCCTGGCTACCCGAAAGCAAAATAAGCATCTTCAACCTGCTCCCGAAATCCATTCAACAAGGACGAATAATAGAGGCCATCTCGGAACCTCAAAATGCTCGCGGTATGGGCCGTTATTTATATGCCGAATCAGAAGAGGCTCAAAAGCTGGAAGGTGACTCTGAATCTTTTTTTACTAAGTTCATTCGTATGTCTCCCCTGCTCTGGCTGTTCGGAGTTGCAGCTTTGGCTTTATACGTTGCCGGTGGAAATTTACATCTATGGTGGCTTGTTACGCGGGAACGTCCCCTGACCGACCAGAAGGTTCTCGATTTACTGGAAAACTGCAAAAGCGAAATGGGTATCCGCACGATTCTCGGTGTAGTAATAACAGACAAAGTCAAGAGCCCCGCCCTATTTGGTTTTCTTCGGCCGCGATTGTTATTACCCGAAGGAATCATAGAAGCCCTCAGCTTAAAAGAACTCCGCCATGTATTCCTTCACGAATTAGCCCATCTGAAAAGGCACGATATTTACTTAGGGTATCTGGCCAGCCTACTGCAGAGCCTGCACTGGTTTAATCCAGTGATATGGCTGGCTTTCTACCTAATAAGAAACGACCGTGAGCTGGCCTGCGATGCCCTCGTACTGGCCCAGACTCACAGCAGTGAGTCTAAAGATTACGGCCGAACAATAGTCAGTCTATTAGAACGTTTTTCCCAACCCCGGCGCCTGCCGGCTATGGCGGGAATATTAGAAACCAAATCTCAATTGAAAAGGAGGATTAAAATGATTGCTAAATTCAAAAAGACCTCACGCTCAAAGTGGGCCGGGGCAATGTTGTTGCTGGCAGTGTTGGCCTGCGTAGTCCTAACCAACGCTTATATAGCCAAGGCGGACTATGATTTCGGTACTCCCACAAATCCCGGGCCACCTCTCAACAGTTCGGCTTTCGACGGTGGCCCAATCATATCGGCCGATGGCCTAGAGCTCTACTTTACCTCGAACCGGCCCGGCGGGTCGGGTAGTTTCGACATATGGGTAACGACACGGGAAACAGTACAAGAGCCCTGGGGAGAACCAGTGAATCTTGGGCCAACCATAAACAGTTCATATGGGGACTGTAACAATGGTATCTCGGCCGACGGCCTGTCGCTCTACATTTTCTCTGATCGGCCTGGCGGATCAGGGTCATTGGACATATGGGTCACGACACGGGCGAGCATTTCCGAGCCCTGGGACACTCCGGTGAATCTGGGGCCGACGGTCAACAGTTCATCTGCCGAAGGGGGGCCGTACATATCAGCTGACGGACTATCGCTCTTTTTCGAATCCAACCGGCCAGGCGGATATGGAGGTAACGACATATACGTCTCGACACGGGCAACGACAGATGCACCCTGGGGAGAACCGATGAATCTCGGGCCAACGGTCAACAGTTCGGTCTGGGATTGGTATCCATCACTATCGGCCGACGGCCTGTCGCTTTTCTTCACCTCCTTACGATCCGGTGGTTTGGGTGGGGACGATATATGGGTCACAACCAGGGCAACAACAAACGATCCTTGGAGAGAACCGGTGAATCTCGGGCTGGAAGTTAACAGTTCATTTGCCGAAACTTGCCCAAACATCTCGGCCGATGGTTCTACCCTCTCCTTCCACTCCACCCGCCCCGGCGGTTCAGGTAATTCTGACATGTGGCAGGTGAAAATCCTACCGGTCGTTGACTTTAATGCCGACGGATTTGTCGACAGTGTGGACGTATGTATGATGTTGGATTACTGGCATACAGATGAACCATTATATGATATTGCTCCGATGCCTTTCGGTGACGGCATAGTAGATGTTAAGGACCTTGTCCTGCTTGCCGAGCACTTGACTATAACAATGGATGATCCGAATCTACCCTAACCTTATGATGTACTAAGCTTAGGTTTGGGTAGGCTGACGAAAAAAAAACGCTCTGGATAATAATCCTGAGTAAACAACAAAACTATGTCACACAAGCAATTGCGGGGCCTGCGGAGATAGAGCAGGCCTCGCAATTCATTAAGCACTGATAATCCTTAAAACCACTCTTAACAATAATCTCACCTCCAATTGGGAACTCACAACTGAATACCGCCGAAATAATAATTAGCTGGAAATACCCTACTGTTTTTAGTATGATATATTGCTGATATTTCAAATAATTTGTGAGGCAGGTTTTATTAAGTGTGCAAATCGGAGAAAATCTCGTTAATCACCCTGATATTAACTTTATCTCTTATCTGTTCAGCCGCATTTGGCATCTGCCCATCCGGCGACCTCAATGGCGACTGCTATGTCGATATGCTTGATATTCAAATCTTTGCCGAACAGTGGCTTGAATCCTCCGACCCTAACTCAGAGCCAAATTACGCGGATTTCGATGGCGTCAACGGTGTAGATATGTCCGATTTTGCCATTTTGACTGACAATTGGCATCAGACAGGCAACCCTCTTGTGATTAACGAATTTATGG
>CAZWME010000443.1:0-5093 GCA_964634515.1 uncultured Pirellulales bacterium
CGCCATCGGCCGGCGGGAGATGGCCGCCGGCGAGATTGGCGCCCGCCTGTGCTATAGCAGCGGACCGGGTACTTATCTTTCATAATCCAGGCCATGCGGTCCAGTTGATGTATGAATTGTTCCACATTGAAGTCACCTGACAGCCACGTGAAGTAGTACCAGTTGCGCATCTGGTATTGCATGTCGGTCATACCCGGTTTACGCGGACGAACCCAGACACCGCCACCATAACGGGCTGCATGCAGGGTGACAATCTTACCAACCGCACCATCCTGAACGCGTCGGACAATTTCCTGTAACACGGGTGAATATCGGCCATTTAATCCTGACACAATGCACAAGTTTTTCTGTTTGGCCAACTTTGCGGTCTTAAGTACGGACCTCACCCCTGGTGCGTCCACTGCCACCGGTTTCTCAGCAAATACGTGCTTTCCGGCCTTAATGCATGCCTTCAGATGCATGGGGCGGAAATGAGGCGGCGTTGCCAGTAATACCACATCCACATCAGAGGCAATAACCTGCCGATAACCGTCGAATCCAGTGAATTGATGATCCGAATCTACACGCACTTGATCTGTGATATTCTCCTGCTGCTTCATGCTCCTGAGACTCACTTGCAGCCGATCTTGAAAAGCATCGCTCATAGCAACTAACCTTGCTCCAGGATCGGCGCTAAGTAACTGTGTCGCTGCGCCTGTGCCACGTCCACCACAACCGACCAGACCCACCCGGATCTTATCGCTGCCTGCCACAAATGCGCTGCGCGCAACGGACAATCCAGTGACTAAGCTACCGGCTACTGCGGTTGTGGAACGCTTCAAAAATGCACGGCGCGACGTGGAGACTGCTCCCTTTTGTGCATCTACTGTGGTTGATTTTTTCATGACTTACCTCCATTTTTAACTATAGGTTGCTTCGAGATGAACTCTTAGAACACGTATCGATATAATCGCAATCCAGGAAATCTCAAATATTTTCATAATACATGTTTAATGTGGATCTTAGAAAATTTCATTCCCAATCATTTTCCCAGCCAGTTCATTTAGATATTGCTCGATTGCTGTATATCCGGAAGGCATTTTTCTACTGGCGTCATTTCTCATTTTATCAAGTCCCTGGACCATTTCCCACTGATCCGGCATCCCGTCATCATCGGAATCCCGCGGAGCCATTCCCGGCTTTAGACCTTCCATAAGGTTTTTCTGGTCCTTACGTCCCCACGAACCGGCACATTTTATTACGTCATTAATGACACGTTTAGTCACGGTATCCCGTGGGAAACAGCCGCTTCTGGCCAACACTAATCGATAAGCCTGTTCCGGGCTGTAGGTTTTAACTGGTTCCATCTTAGGCTCATCGTTTTGCCGTACACCCCTGTTTTTATAATAACTCAGCCCGTATAGCTTACCAGCTTCTGCCCAGGGATTCTGTACTATTCCGACACCTTCGATGTAATTATCACGGAGGTAATAGGGCGTTTTGCCGGAGAAGCAGAATGGAAATATCTTCGGATCACTTGGTCCGCGTTTATAATAGTTTGCGACAATGGAAAAAGGAGGTTTAGGAGGATGACCTTCGTGACTGAAGCCATCGCGAAAGTTATAGACCACATTGTTGCGAAAATCCGCCGGGCCCGTTGCAATGGCGGGATTACGCCTGCGCTGATGAACAAAAAGATTGTGGTGAATTGATATCCTGCTGCTGCCGGGTCCGGCAATAAGACCATAATTGTGGGGTCCCTTGGCATGACCTTTTGTGGCTGATTCCTCTATCGTACACCACTGAATTGCAACGTTAGTTGCATGACTGTAAATGTCTATGGTTTCGTCCTCGGCCCAGGAGCACGAAATATGATCGAGCACTGCCTTGTCAACAACCGAGAACTGGATGGCGTCGAGTTGAGCACCTCGGCCTGCATCGGGACGAACACGGAGAAAACGGGCAACAACATCGTGAACACGGTCTTTTTTGGCCGATGTACTTAGCATGCCACGTATCGTAATACCGGCGCCTGGAGCACTCTGTCCGGCTATAGTGATATATGGTTCAGTGATGACTATGTCGCCGGTAATGACGCCTGAGACTTCGAAAACGATGATCCGCGGCTCCGCCATTTCACATGCGGATTGAAGACTTCCCGGCCCGGATGAATTCAGGTTAGTAACCTTGACGACTCTGCCTCCTCGCCCGCCGATAGTATCGCTGCCGAAACCTTCAGCACCGGGAAAGGCTGGCAAGGCACTGGCCGAAGATGAGATTATAAAGGCTAAAAGTAACGATAAGATTTTAGGAAGAAATTGACTGTAATAGTCTAAGCTTTTTTTACTTTTTAATGATATTTTAAATATACGCTTAAGGGATGTAATCATTTGCAAAAAAAAAATCCATATATGTATCCACTCTATTTTGTTAGTAATGCATGTTGAAAATATTATAACCGATATTTCTCCGATATCCCTAAAAGAATTATATTATTGATACATGTATGTCTCACCATATACTTAATCGGATAGCCCAGGTTTGTTGAGTGGAGGATGACTGCCTGTTTGGAAAAGTTGTTTTCAGTGATGATGAGTTCGGAATCAGGGTACGTTATAAAAACGACAAAAATGTTATATTCTCCATGGTTTGGCATATTCCCGGGATTTTCTGACAGTAATGTTGGCCGAATGTATGGCAAAAACTATTGCAAACGTACTTTATATTACGTTACTATGGAGTCAATAAAGTGCAGGAACACCATTTGTGGACCTAAATGTGAAATCTCAGTTTAATTGGGTATCTCATAATCCTTTAAAAAAAGGTAATTATTATAAATATGATTGATCAGCAAAAAGACATCTCCTGGTGGCAACCTGTATTGTTTGCAGCGATGGCTGGAGGAATGGCCTGGGGAATCCGTGGGCAATACGGACACGAAACCGGGGCGATGATTGCCGGCCTGCTTGTCAGCCTTACATTAGTATTCTTACTGTGTCCGAACGCGTCATTGTTAAATGTTGCACGTGCCGTGGCATTAGGTACTGTAGCAATGGGTTTCGGTGGATCGATGACCTATGGTCAAACGGTCGGCTTAACACATGATGCACCGCTGGTCGGTAATTGGGCAGCATTACGATGGGGTATGATCGGTCTTTCGATTAAAGGGGCTGCCTGGATTGGTTTTGCAGGCGTTTTTTTGGGAATGGGATTGTCTGGAATTCGCTATCGATGCCGTGAAATGCTACTGATTATGCTTGCCCTGGTTGGCTTGTATTTTTTGGGAGTTTACTTAATCAATTCACCATACAATCCTTCTGCAAAACAACTGCCGGCACTTTATTTTTCCGATCACTGGCGTTGGGAACCGGACACATATGGAAGACCGCGATTTGAGTGTTGGGGTGGACTTCACCTTGCGCTTATCTCGTTAATCGCATATGTCGGTTTATATCGAAAAGACCGTCTTGCACCTCGACTTGCTTTCTGGGCAATATTAGGAGGTGCAATCGGTTTTCCTCTCGGTCAATCTCTTCAGGCATATCATGCCTGGAATATCGAATCTTTTCGCGAAAGTATATGGGCTCAGCTCGGTCAATACATGAATTGGTGGAATATGATGGAAACAACATTCGGTGCTGTTATGGGTGGTATGTTGGGATTAGGACTGTGGCTCAATAGAAAAAGAATCCTGTTGCGAAAGGAACCAGATACAATCAGCATGCCCTGTGCTGTCGAATGGATTTTGATAGCTATACATTTATCGTTACTTTTTGCTGTTGAATTCAGGTCGATCAGAGTCGTTGATGCGCTTTACGATCTTGGTCTTATTATGGGTATTATACCAATGGTGGCTATCGTTGGAGGACGCTGGTGGCCTTTCATGGCGGTATTTCCAGTCACATTATTTCCTATTGCAGGCAAAACCGTCAAACAGCTTGTTTACACAGAATCATCGATCAATCCAACAATGGGTTGGATTATTTATGGAATTATCCCATTGATTATCGTAACCGCTGTGGCTTTCTGGTTTGCACGACAAGCAACAAAACAGACAGGATATCATTTCTCACGAACTGGATTATTATTATGTACATGGATGTATTTCTTGCTGAATTACGCATTCTTCCATTTTCCCTGGCCATGGGCCGAATGGACAGGTCGAACACCAAACGGAATAATCTTTACAGTTTGTGCTATTGGACTTACTTTAGCTGCTCTAATCGGAGGACGTCGAGAGACTATACTGGATCAATAAGTCCATCTAAAGGGCGGTGCGAAAGTGTAGCGCCTCGCGGGGCCTCGTAAAACTGTGACACTTCCGTAGAATTTCTGCGAGAATGTGTAGTTTTTTACGGCTGCATAGACCGTAAAGAGCAATTGATTTTCAGATATAAAAACATAAAAAGCAAACCACATATCTTCATCACCGTTTACTTAATCAATTACGAGTTTTTGTGACGCGTAGCCGTCACAAATGCTCTAATCCGATAAGAATTTTAAAATATTTGTATTTTCGCAAAAAATTGAGGTATTTTAGGACTCGATATAGTCAAAATTAACTTTTTGTGGAGACAAAACGGAGGCATTGTGTCACTCGAAAATTGTGTTGTTTTTCAGCTCCGGAAAGATGCGGCTTTTCAAAGAATTTTGTCATTTTTCAACTCAAGAAAATTGGTCGTTTTATGATTGACGTTAGACATATTCGCAACATATAGTAGATTCTAAAATTTTGAATGTACCGCAAAAGGAGAATTATAATGAAAGCTTACGGGCTATTGATCGCCTGCATTTATAGCATTCTATTTGCTGTCTGCGCCATTGCAGACAACACAGATCGGTTTGTCATTCAATTGGGGATTCCTGGACCTATCAGTTCTGAGGACTCCGCTGGCGGTATTATTACTGCAGATGTAACAGGTGATCAAAAACCAGACTACCTCGTGACTTGCACCGGACATTTGGCGGTTTATGACAATAGTGGACGTAAACTCTGGATCAAGATAATAGACATCGTAGTCGGTGGTCAGAGTGAGAGCCAGGGACTTCCAGGTCACGATGGACCGGGTGCGGCAGCGGGCGATGTGGACTGTGATGGCCGCACCGAAGTCGTT
>CAZWME010000444.1:0-5090 GCA_964634515.1 uncultured Pirellulales bacterium
CTGGCCACTCATACAGGCGACCTCTGGAGCTTCGAAACATTGCCTGTTATCCCGATTACCGACCCTAATCTCATCGGCTGGTGGACGCTTGATGAAGGTACCGGAACTACCGCCGTTGACTGGTCCGGTCATAGCCACCATGGCACTATCGGTGGTACGGCGAACTTTGTGCCTGGGTATGACGGTGATGCACTGGACTTAGACGGTTCAACCAATTACATTGACGTCTATGGCCAGCTTGTGTCGGGAACCTTCTCGCTAACCATGTGGATTCGTCCTCGAGACATACCGTATTCGAGCGGTTACTACGCGGTTATGCACAACGATGCATGGAGTGCCGGTTCCCTTCACGTCCATTTAAGGAATACTACCAGCTTGTGGAACATTGATGTCGACGGTGGCCCGAACCTAAGTTCTACTACTGAGTTGCAGGCAGACGAATGGTATCATTGTGCATACACAATACTTTTTGAGGGTGGAGGCAATACTGCAAAGATGTACATTAATGGCGTCTTGGAAGCTGAAGGCGATGGAGGAACCACTGCTTCCTTCTTTGGTCCTTTGAACTTCGGCGCCTGGCAAACCAACTCGCGTTTTTATCACGGCCTGATGGATGACATCCGTATTTACGACCATGTTCTTTCGGAAGTTGAAATCCTTGGCGCTATGCAGGGCGAGGTATATCCATATGCCTACGGTCCCACTCCCGAAGATGGTGGCATGCATATGGATACATGGGCAAATCTATCCTGGCAACCGGGTGGTTTTGCAGTTTCACACGATGTTTATATGGGAGAGAATTTCGAGGATGTGGATGCCGGCGCCGAAAGCGTTTTTCAGGGCAACCAGAGCGCAACGTTTTTAGTTGCGGGCTTCCCAGGATTTGCTTTTCCGGACGGCCTTGTCCCCGGCACGACGTACTACTGGCGTGTCGATGAAGTCAATGACACCGAACCGAATAGTCCGTGGAAAGGGGATGTTTGGAGTTTCATGATTCCTCCCAAGACAGCATATTTCCCCGATCCGGCTGATGCCGGCGAGGGTGTTGCAGTAAATGCCAGCCTCAACTGGACACCCGGTTTCGGTGCGAAATTACACACCGTATATTTCGGCGACAACTTTGACGATGTCAGCAACGCTGCCGGAGGTCTGCCTCAGGGAGCTGCGAGCTATAGCCCGGGCGAGCTTAAACAAGCCAGGACTTATTACTGGCGTGTCGATGAATTTGATGCCATCGAAACTTATAAAGGCAATGTCTGGAGCTTTACGACCGAGGGTGCTGTTGGCAGCCCGGACCCGGTTAATGGCGCCGTGGATGTAACGCAAACACCTGTTCTCACATGGGCACCGGGCTTTGGTGCTTCACATGAAGTCTATTTTGGCGCCGATGCAGCCTCCCTGGAGTTAAAAGGCAGCGGCAATCTTGGCTCCGAGAGCTATGAACCCGGACAACTTGAATGGGATACTACCTACTACTGGCGTGTTGATGAGGCTAATAATGCCAACGCAGACAGCCCGTGGACAGGCCCTCTCTGGAGCTTCACTACAGCCAACTTCCTTATCATAGATGATTTTGAGGCTTACAATGACATTAATGAAGGTGAACCGGGGAGCAACAGGATATATCTTGCCTGGCTGGACGGCTACGACAACCCGGCCATAAACGGTTCTGTCGTTGGTAATGCCAATCCTCCATTTGCCGAGCAGACTATCGTTCATAGTGGTTTACAGTCAATGCCGATGGCCTATGACAACGCCGTTGGGAAATCCGAAGCGACTTTGACATTAACTGCCAATAAGGACTGGACAGTCAAAGGCGTAAACACACTGACGATCTGGTTCAGAGGTGATTCTGATAACGCTGCTGAGACTTTGTATGTCGTTCTCAACGGTAATGCAAGGGTCGATAATGATGATCCTGATGCAGCAACGATAACCAAATGGACCGAATGGAATATCGATCTTACGCGCTTTGCCGACCAGGGTGTGAACCTTGCAAATGTAAATTCGATTACTCTTGGCCTTAGCTCGGTTACCGGCGGTACAGGTAAAATGTACTTTGACGATATCCGCCTGTATCCTCCGGCACAGTAAGCTTACAAGCTGCAATTAGTTAATAACGCAGATTCGTGTCAAATCGGGGTCTATACTGAATAAGTATAGGCCCCTTCTTTATTAGCCATTGATTAAATGAAAATATTTGCGATTGTTCAGAGATTCCCGGATAAATGACAATAAGAATCAGAGTTTGTGTATGTTAAAAGGATTATTATTGCAAAAAAGCGAATAGTTAAGATAATGTTTACTTCAAACAATATAAATCTTATTAGTGCGTGTTTTATCATAATAAAGAAGTTACCAAGGAGAATAAAAAGGTGGACAAAGGAACTGGTATTATTCAGGAAAAGATGCGGAAAATTAATAAATTCTTTCGGCTTATATTGTTAATGATACTGGTTTTTATCCTTTTTGTAATAGGAGGTTGTCCGAAAACCTCTCCAAAAAAATCTGTTAGTGAATCATCACGAGATATTCCGGTGGCCTACGATGTGGATGTGGTGGTGGTCGGTGGAACATCGGGAGGCGTAGCTACGGCCGTCGAAGCAGCTCAAAACGGCGCGAAGGTATTTCTTGCCGCACAACGGCCGTATCTGGGAGCAGACCTTTGTGCAACGTACCGTTTATGGCTTGAGCCGGGTGAGGTGCCGACCCTGCCGCTGCCAAAGAAAGTTTTTGCCGAGCCGGCTGTCTCGTTGCTGGCACGTAACCGAACCAATTTCACTTACGAAACAGACAAAACATCCGCCAGTGTCCACAGGGACACACCAACACCATCGTTACTTACTGACGGCAAATGGCACAGCGCATCAAGTCAGAGCGTTCAGTATAACGGTGATGTTACCATTATCGCTGACCTGGCCGCTGAACATCAGCTTGAGAAAGTCCACATCATGGCTTATCAGCGCCGTAACCCTGCAAACGGTGACGACTTTGAAGTAGAAAGCGTTACTGTCTCTATCAGCGATGATAAACAACAATGGAAACAACTCGCCATCATTAACAATCTAAAACTCGCCGAACCCCTCCCGGAACCGTGGGGACCGATTGAACTTTCAGCATCGATTAACGCCGGGGCCCGTTATGTGAAATTCATGGTTAAAAAGAGTCCCGATGTCACTCGGGTACTTTTGGGCGAGATTGTGATAGAAGAGAAACGTTCACTCACACAGCCCCGTGAGCCGGCGGCAAGAATTCCTCCAACACCGATGCAGGTTAAGCGCGCTCTGGATGAGGCGCTGCTCGGGGCAAAGGTCCGGTTTTTGTATGGATGTTATGCAACAGATGTACTTTTTGATGATGATGGCAGGGTTGCCGGCATTGTTATGGCCAATCGTTCCGGACGACAGGCTGTCAAGGCCAGGATTATTATCGACGCCACCTCCCGGGCAAACGTGGCGAGAATGGCCGGTGCATCATTCAAGACATACCCGTCCGGCCTGCAAACATTTAAACGCATAGTTGTCGGCGGTGGAGTACGAAACGATAAATACATTCAGTCACGAAATCCACCATCACCGGTATTAGTCAAAAATGCAGAATATACTGCCATTGAATACACGCTCAAAATACCGATGAAGGACGGCTCTTTTAATTCTTTTGCCAAAGCCGAACAAATCGCCCGTGATAAAACCTGGCATCCCGATCAGGCAGATGCTTCGGAAACACTTTTTCAGGTACCCCCCGACCCAATGAAAGGAAAAAAGACTCTGTCCGAATCCTGGCCGGGCGCTGAAAAAGTCGAACTTGATGCCTTCCGGCCTCAAGGCATTAACAATCTATTCATTATCGGCGGCTGCGCCGACATATCACGCCAGGCCGCGGACAAGCTGCTGCGACCGATGGAGTTAATGAAATTGGGCACCCGCATTGGAGCTATGGCAGCATCCCAGGCAAAAAAAATAGCCAAAGCTGATAATGTCAAAATAATTAGTAAGACGGTATCGGGAACTACATCAGGAGATATTAAGGAGAATTTGAGTGGAATAAACAGAACATTAAATGAACCTCAGAAAATTCTTTCAGACAAAAATGCTCTGCCCATTCTCAAAGAAGTGGACGTAGTTATTGTTGGCGGAGGAACCGGCGGAGCACCGGCCGGGATTGCCGCAGCGCGTCAGGGGGCGGAGACCCTGGTATTAGAATACCTCTACGGACTCGGCGGTGTGGGAACGACGGGCTTTATCAGTAAATACTATTACGGCAATATCACCGGCTTTACTCAGGAAATGGATGAAGGAATAATGAGCTTCGGGGGTAACGGTAAGCACAAAGATGGAGGATGGAATATCATTTTGAAAAAAGAATGGTATCGACGTAAACTGCACCAGGCCGGTGCCGAGGTATGGTTCGGTGTGCTCGGCTGCGGAGCTTTCATTGAAGACGGATGCGTCAAAGGTGTGGTTGTTGCAACGCCTGAAGGACGAGGCGTTGTACTTGCAAAAGTGGTTATCGACTCGACCGGCAACGCCGACATTGCCGCCGCGGCCGGCGCAAAATGCGAGTTTACCAGCGGCGAAGTCATTGCCGTCCAGGGGGCGGGACTTCCCGGGCATAATTTAGGCGCCGGTTATACTAATACGGACTGGACTTTCATCGATGATACGGATGTTGTAGATGTCTGGCGAGCATTCGTTGTCGCCAGGAATAAATTTAAAGATGTTTACGACCTGGGTCAGTTGGCAGATACCCGGGAAAGACGAAGGATAGTCGGTGATTTTGTGATGTCACCACTCGATATCTCCAATAATCGAACATATCCCGATACTATTGTTATTGCCCGGAGCAATTTCGATACGCATGGATTTACGATACACCCGGTATTTATGCTGAAACCACCCGATAGAAAAGCAATGTTCGTTAATGTACCTTATCGCTGCCTGCTGCCGAAAGGTCTGGATGGTATTTTAGTCACAGGGCTTGGTGTCAGTGCTCATCGTGATGCGATGCCCGTTATTCGTATGCAGCCGGATATTCAAAACCAGGGCTATGCCGCAGGTGTGGCGGCGGCGATGGCTGCTAAAAACAGCAAG
>CAZWME010000445.1:0-2027 GCA_964634515.1 uncultured Pirellulales bacterium
CTCTTTCAATTATAACATATTTCCAGATACACCCTTTTATGCAAAACAAAGCCAATTTCAAAACCATCATAATTGACGTAAACTCTTTTATGAAAAGACAATACGAGATTTCATCCTATTTATCAGGCAAAAAAACAAACCCAATTTAACCCAATTCAAAGCCAATACAAACCCAATCAAAGCCAATTTCGTCGAATACGTCCGATCTTCTTCTATTGCTAAAATGGGTAAACCTTTGTATCATTATCAAAACTATAAGATTAAGAATATTTCCAAAGGAGGTACAAATTTCAATGAACAGAACAATGAAGCATTTTGTAGTGTTGGCCATCTGCCTGATTAATGTAGCTTTTATAGCTCCGGCACAAGCGGCCCCCCCATCGATTCTTTCAATTCGACCAAACTCAAGAGAAATTGGCCTATACGAAAAATTCGAGCTGCGTATTGATATCAAGGCAACTTACACCAATCCCTTTAATTCCAACGAGATCGACCTCACAGCGGAATTCACCTCCCCCACCGGCCGGAAACAACAAATCTGGGGATTCTACAATCCCTCGAGTTGGACCAGCCTCTGGATGGTAAGATTTTCCCCAACAGAGAAAGGCTACTGGCAATATGTCGTATCCGTCAAAGATTCCGAAGGCATAGCAAAAAGTCGTTCAGGCTCTTTCACTGCCGTAGATTCGCCACATCATGGATTTGTAAAAATTGCACCAAACCAGCGATACCTGAAATATGATGATGGTTCATCTTTTTACGGTGTCGGCCTGTGGTATAACGACAGTTACGAACAGTTTAACGAAGGCAGAATTACCGAAGAAGGACTCGACAATCTTCAAAAGCGCGGCGTGAACTTTATAAGCTTTTTTCCAACTCCTCTCGAAACAATGGGCTCAGGTCTGGGCCGATACGACGAAAATCGCTGCGGCCGAATGGACCAGCTTTTCCAGTGGTGCGAAGAGCGCGATATACATATAAGCTGGAACATCTGGTTCCATTCGTATATTTCTATGGCGGTTTGGGGCGGCGGCAACGCCAGATATAGAAATAATCCATACAGTCTTATCAGCACTGCCGAAGATTTCTTCGGCAGCGAAGAGGCATGGAAATATCAGGAGCAGCTCTATCGCTACATGATCGCAAGGTGGGGTTATAGCCGGGCGCTGTTTCTCTGGTTCATCGTCGACGAGATTAACGGTACCGAGGGCTGGACTAAAGGCGACACAGACGTAGCAGAACAGTGGTGCCGTAAGATGGACAGTTATTTCAATAAATACGATCCATATAAACGCCCCACCACAGGCACTCAGAGCGGCGGTATTGGCCAATGGTGGCCCAATGGATACAAAATATTCGACATCGCCGCCCGGGAAATATACGAAGCCCAGGGACATCCAATGCCGAAAAGCGGCAAACTCGGACCGCAGGACCAGAGCCCAATGCAAACCAGCTACAAAAATTATGCAATCCAGACACAAAACCTCTGGAACGGCTTCAATAAACCGGCCATAATCGGTGAGTGTGGTTATGACCATACGTATTATGAGCCCGGCATGCCCGGATATCTCGCTATGTATCACAATGCCTTGTGGGTCAGCCTCACAAATGGCTCTTGCACAACACCGTTCTGGTGGGCATACTCTGATTATTTCATAAACGATAGTGTCGTAACCAACCAGATACTTTACTTTTCAAGATTTATATCAAATATTGATTTCGCAAATCTTGATTTCAAACCCACGAAGATTTCTGCCGGTGATTGTGATGCATGGGCCATGAAAAGCGATAAGATTATCTTCGGCTGGGTCGTCAATCCCCGTACAAGCGTAGCCAACGATTCATTTACAATTTCAGGATTGCCCCAGGGCAATTATAATGTTCGACTTTACCGGACCTGGCGGGGCAGATTCATGGACAGCCAAACAATCAAATCACAAAACGGCAAGCTCACATTTACGATACCGGAATTGAAAACGTCAAGAGGCCATGCACTGAACATTGGAAATGATATTGCTTTCAAAATA
>CAZWME010000445.1:2127-5074 GCA_964634515.1 uncultured Pirellulales bacterium
GAAAACGTCAAGAGGCCATGCACTGAACATTGGAAATGATATTGCTTTCAAAATAGTACCAAAATAGACTTGCTGCTGCGATGTACTACCTAAAAATGAATTGACAGTATATCTAAAATGTTGCTATATTTTTATGTAGGAACAGAAAAAAGATTTTTTAAGGAAGGATTAATATGCCAGAAACAAAGGAACAGGTAGGCTGGAAGGTTCCAGCAGACGTGCTTGTTAAATTCAGGGATTTTTGCTCTGATACCGGCTCAAATTATCAGGATTCTCTTGCTGCTGCTATGGTCATTTGGTGCTATCTCCCCCCTTCGATACAGCGTCAGGCACAGCTTGAGGCATCCGGCAAGCCTGCTATTGACAAAAAGTCTTGGAAACAATACTCTGCCAGATTAGAGGCCGCAATAATTGGCCAAGTTTATAATCCAAAGAATAGGCATTGACAATTTTAGCTTTCTCCATTTTACTATTCCCAAAAAGACTGTGAATCACGGAACTTAAAAAGTAAAAAGGATTTGAAAAAATGTCAACGAGGAAATTTATATATTTGGTAATAATTATCACTTGTCTTGTAACGGGTTGTGGAATAGAGCAGGCGACCCGTCAATATAATTCCGTTTGGGCCATTAGATTAGACCAGCTAAACACCGGTTCCGTCAAAAACGGTATAAGCAAGGAATATTTTATCGGCCTATGGGGCAAACCCGACGGTTCTGAAAGGACCCAAGCAGTTACAGAAACTGTCTACGAAACACTGATTTACGAAAAATATGATTCACCTTGGGACCGAGATTTATATTTTCCAGATTTATATATTTTCCAATTTTCAGACGGCCACCTCGACAGTTGGACAGTAAGCAAGTGACATTTGGCCGGCGTTTGGCCGGAATTAACCAAAGAAAATACGTAAAATATGGAATTGGACTCAATACCAAAAACGCGAATATAAGCCGTAAAACGCAGTTTTTCGCCTTGCGCCCGTAGCTCAGTAGGATAGAGCATCGGTTTCCTAAACCGAAGGTCGCGTGTTCGAATCACGCCGGGCGTATTTTATAAACCCCCGCGTGTAAAGGACTTGCTTCGCCCCCATCATTTTTCACTTCCTTTCTGTGCCTCAAAAATACGTCCCATACGTACCTCATACGTACTTTTTTTCAGGCCGAGACTGAGTTTCCTGCGTTACATCAGTTTTTGCTCGGCGTTTTTCAATCACTTTTTTCACTTGCAACATGTGATGTGGATCAACCTGGGAATAATATTTAATTGTCGTTTCCGTTTTGCTATGCCCGAGAATTTTTTGAGCTACCTGGACCGGCAATCCTGCATTCCCAAGGTTCTGCCCCATGTTCTTCCTAAGAGCATGAATATTGAGTTTGCCGCGTAGTTTTATGCCCGCTTTGCGACAATGTAGTTTGAAATCCCTGAGAGCATTGTTATACAGCCAGTCTTTTTTCCATAGCTTGTCTTTGTGACCAATATCATCCCAACGTTTCAATACCAGCTCGTAACGTTCCCGGGTCAAAAATACATAAGGGACACCTTCCGGCGCTTCGCTCTGTAATTGTGTCAATAAATCAATAGTGCCCGGAGCAAGAGGAACCAGGCGATTCTTGTTTTTACCCTTCCTTGTCTTTAGCCTAAACGGTGGTAAATCTGGCCGTCCCTTGCGGTCACCAATAAACAACTGCTCATTATCAAAATCAATGTCTGCCCAGGTACGAGACAATATCTCATTTAGCCGGGCCCCTGTTGTCAGCCAGACATCATACAAAACTTTTTGCCGGAATGTCGGGGCCGCTTCACGGATAGTATTTTCTTCATCCGCCGTGAGTGAATGAAAACGTTGTTCTTGTGGCTCTGGCAAATCAATGTCTTTGAATGGATTGCTTTTTATGTAACCCCATTCGATAGCTTTGTTAAAAATAGCTTTGCAAGTGTCGGCAATTTGTTTTTTAGACGATTCGGCTAATTCAGTTTTGCTTTTATGTCCAGGGCAGCGGTATTCCGCTTTCACAATAAACTTTTCGGCCTGCTGCCGAGTTATGTCCCTGAGTGGTCTATGTGGACTAAAAAAATCCTCAAGTCTATCAAACTTCCCTCGATATAAATCAACAGTAGCATTTGATACTTGTCCGGCCCGAGTTTCAAACCATTCCTTTCGGAAATCAGCAATTGTGATATCATCCGGCATCCTATGTAGAATCTCCGGCGTCCGCTCTTTGCGTAAGTCCGTTCTGAAATCCTCAGCATCGCTCTTATATTTGAATGCCTTTGATTTCCAGGTCTCTTTCCCGGTGTCGAAATCTATCCCCTCAGACCACCGGATCACCCAGGGGGAACTTTTGTTTCGTCTGTCTTTCGTCAATTTGATTTTCATGGCTCGCTCCTTTCAAAAAAAGGTGAGCGGACCTGTAATGAGGCTAATTGAAAAGCCCAGCCGTCCTCGCGGATAGGCGCATAGGTCCGCTCGTGTTTTTTTGATGATTGTTCAATTATTTGCATAGTGTAGATTATGAGCTGAACCATAATATTGTCAAGTCCTTTTTTAACTTTTTTTCCGAGTCATTTTTTCGAGAAATTCACAGGCCGATTTTCGGGTATATACGTTTCTGCCGCCGATGGTTGTTGCCAGAAGCTTCCCCCGCTCTCGATAGTAACGTAAAGTATTCACCGGATTATTTATTCCCAGCTCCTCAAGTCTTAAAAACTTGATCAGCTCGCATTCGAGCATCACCTCTGGACAAGGCTGCAAACCTCCGTTACCATCCGGCATGTAAATTGTAGCTTCCATTTTTACCAAAAACATTGATAATGCCGGCACCGGAGCAACGAGCTCCGGCACCATAGAACAAGTGACATTTAATTTTTATGAAACACCTTTTTGGGCACCCGGCATATCGGCAATTTTTTTATTTAGGTCATTGATTTGGCTTAGCAAGCCAGC
>CAZWME010000446.1:0-5074 GCA_964634515.1 uncultured Pirellulales bacterium
CCTTGTCAGAGTTGCAGCCGAAGATTACGACCATAGAATCGTAAGGAATATTCTGTCCGACCGCATGAATCAAGGCCTGAATGCTTGCGGCATTGTGAGCGGCATCGATCATAATTCTCGGGTCATACCAGATCATCTCCATTCGCCCGGCCAGTGAGACCTTATAAAGACCCTCGGCAGCCTTGTCGTTGTCTATCTTGTATCCGGCTGACTTTAATTTATCCAGCATTGCTAAAGCCAGGCCGCAATTGATTGCCTGATGTCTGCCGTGAAGGGGAACTCTGAGATGCTCAAATTTACTCGTCGGTGTTGTCAGGCAGATTCTTGTGTGCGGACCGTGCTCTCGCGAGGTTTCAAAACGCTGTGAAAAATCGATATCGCTGCCGGTTACACTCAAAGGAGCTTTGACGGCGGTGGCCTGCGATCTTAGTACACGCATCGCAGAGGGTTCCTGCTGCACGGTAACAGCGGGGACGCCTCGCTTGAAAATTCCAGCTTTCTCTTTTGCGATGCAGTCAATAGTATTGCCAAGCAGGTTCTGGTGGTCAATACTCAAGCTGGTTATGCCGATGACTTTGGGCTTAATAACATTTGTGCTGTCGAGTCTTCCGCCCAAGCCGGTTTCAATTACGGCAATATCAACCTCGTTATCGAGAAAATACATAAACGCCAAAGCCGTCATAATCTCGAAGAAAGTCGGCTGGTCGGTCTTTGACATCTTCTCAACGGGGGCATAAGCTCGGTTTAGCAGGCCACACATTTCCGATTCGCTTATCATCGTTGAATTAATCGCAATCCGCTCATGAAGGTGTACTACATGGGGAGATGTGTATAATCCAACTTTATAGCCATTCGCTTCGAGCATTCTGGCTAACATAGTAGCGGTTGAGCCTTTTCCTTTTGTACCGCCTATATGGACTGTATGGATTTTTTTGTGTGGATTGCCCAATAGTGAGAGCAGTTTTTGCATCCGGTTGAGGTTGAACGTTGTGACGTTATAGCGGAGGCGCTCCTGCTTTTCGTAGTCAGTCCTTTCAAAAAGGTAGGCAAGAGCCTGTTTATAGGTCTTAAAAGCCTTCTTGCTCTTGACACTGGCAACCTTAGAGGTTTTTTTCTTTCGTTTCTTTCCGGTTGTTTTTATTGTTTTTGCCATACACTAACGCAACTATGACAATTATAGCGGTTAAAAGTACATTAGTCAAGCTGGAAGCCGAAAAACACCTCAGTCAACACCAGGAAAATTGATATAGAGTATTGTTATTAAAGGGTTTACGAAATACTTAACTTTATATTATTATCTTTTTAAAACAGCTTTTGCATAAGCAGTACTTAATATAGGTTCACTGTTACTTATATTTTCGTAATCAACTTAATATTAGTGATTAAGATATCTACTTTCATAGTTTCTCAGTGGTGAATCCAGGTTTCTGTTTATATAATAGGCAGCGTGGACATGACAAAGCCAAAACAAGCTTTTATTTTTACACTGCAAAGCTTCAACCAGCTTCTTTGGCCGGCAGTATGTATTAATTGCGGCGAAAGTATCTGCGAAACCGATAAAGACTTGTGCCAAAAGTGCTGGTCCCAGGTTCTGGCCTGTACGGGTACCGATTACTGCGGTCGCTGCGGCCGAGATGCCAGTAAATTTGCCATACTGCAAGGCGCATGCCCCAATTGCCAGGGTAAACAATTTCATTTTGACAGTATAGCTCGCGGCGGAGTTTATAGAGAAGCCCTGCAGGAAATGATATTGGCCCTGAAAAAAGGCCGAACGGAACTGGTTTCGGTAATTGGATTTTTGGGCAATTCCACTTTGGAAGGGAGCGGCTTTTATAACGATATAGAACTTTTCGTGCCGGTCCCACTGCACTGGTCGAGACGGTTAGTCCGCGGTTACAATCAATCACATCTTTTAACGAGGAAATTAAAGCACCCTACAGCCAAAATCAGCACCAACCTTGTTCGAATCCGCAGAACCAAATTACAGCCCGCAATGGCAAGCCCCAGGGCACGAGCCAAAAATGTCGCCGGCGCCTTTGCTGTGCGTCGTAGAAATAATTTTGCTAATCGCAGGATTTGTCTTGTTGATGATATCAAAACAACCGGAGCAACGCTGAACGAGTGCGCAAAAACGCTGAAAAACGCCGGAGCTTCAAAAGTATTTGCGTTAGTTTTAGCCGTTGCAGGGCAGAATGTCATCTAACTACAATAGCAGAAAAACTACATTTAGGAGAAGGAAACAAATAATGGTTAAAACAAAGCAATCGATAATCATAATGGTAATGGTTTTTTTCATCGCAGGTGCAGTCTGTGGTAAGACAATCGAGGCAGACTGGCTCGTAACGCAAATTAAAGAGCCGGTTAAGATTGAAAAACGGCTCGATGGCAGGGAGATTGTTCTGAGCAACGGGTTAATCAGCCGGACATTTCGCCTAGTGCCCAATGCGGCTACCGTAGCCTATGATAATATGATGAGGGGTGAATCCATCATTCGCGGAGTTAAGCCGGAAGCGATAGTCGAACTCGACGGACAAAAGTATGAAGTCGGCGGTCTGCAGGGGCAGGTCGAATACGCATATCTATTGCCCGAATGGATTGATTCCCTGAGCAGCAATCCTGATGCCTTCGTGTTCAGGAGCTTCGACGTCGGCAAGATAGAAAAACGCTTCGAATGGAACCACAAGCGTTATTCCTCAAGCACAAACTGGCCTCCCTCAGGTAAGACATTGAGTCTGCATTTCGATCCACCAGGCGGCAAGCTCAAAGGATTGACTCTCTCAATACATTATGAAATGTACCGGGGTATTCCTCTGTTGTCAAAGCGGCTGACAATTCACAACGGCAACGATAGGCCGGTCAGACTCAATACGTTTATCAGCGAGATTCTCGCAGCGGTAGAGTATGAGTCAATGGTGGAACAACCGGCCCAGTGGGAGTATCCTAATATTCACATCGACAGCGATTACGCCTTTCACGGGGGGGACCCGAAAAGCGCCAACAAAACAACGAACTGGGTTGTTGACCCACAGTACAGTACGCAGATCAACTATCTGCGAAAGACACCCCTGATGTTAGAGAGCCGCCCGCCAATTGGTCCGGATGTGATTATCGAGCCGGGTAAAACATTCGAATCATTTCGAACGTTTGAGCTAATTTACGACAGTACTGAACGCGAACGCAAGGGTCTGGCAATACGCAGGATGTACCGAACCATCGCACCTTGGGCCACGGAAAATCCGATCATAATGCATGTTCGTCATGCAAATCCGAAAGCGGTGCGGCTGGCTATCGACCAGTGCGCCGAGGTCGGGTTCGAGATGGTGATAATGACATTCGGCAGCGGTTTTAATATGGAAAACATTGACCCGAAGTATATGGCGCAGATGAAGGAGTTGGTCGATTACGCTCACAGCAAAAATGTCGAGCTTGGCGGGTACTCGCTTTTGGCCAGCCGCAGGATAAGCGATAAACACGATGTTATCAATCCGGAGACAGGCAAGACCGGCGGCGCTATTTTCAACAACTCTCCGTGTTTGTGCAGCGAATGGGGCAATGAGTATTTCAGGAAAATCAAAACCTTTATCGAACAAACGGGCCTGGACCTGCTCGAACACGATGGATCTTATCCCGGTGACGTTTGTGCATCTACCAGCCATCCGGGACATAGCGGTCTAAATGATTCGCAGTGGAAACAGTGGAAAAAGATTACCAATTTCTACAAGTGGTGCCGCAGCAGGGGCGTCTATCTGAATGTTCCCGACTGGTATTTTTTGAACGGCTCGAATAAAAGTGCTATGGGCTATCGTGAGACCAACTGGTCGCTGCCGCGTGAAAGGCAGGTTATTCTCGGCCGACAGAATATATTCGACGGCACCTGGAAGAAAACACCGAGCATGGGCTGGATGTTTGTCCCGCTGGTTCAGTACCATGGCGGTGGAGCAGCGGCCACGCTCGAACCGCTCTCGGAACACCTCGACGCTTATGGTGCACACCTTGCGCAGAACTTTGGCTCAGGCGCGCAGGCCTGCTATCGTGGGCCGCGTCTTTATGACAGTGATGAAACGAAAGCAGTTGTGAAAAAATGGGTGGACTTTTACAAAGAATACCGTGACATACTCGACTCCGACATCATTCACGTCCGCAGGCCCGACGGGCGCGATATTGACTGCATACTGCACATCAATCCGCAATTGAAAATAAAAGGTCTGGCAATGGTCTATAATCCTCTGGACAGGGCGGTCAAAAAAGAATTGAAGCTTCCGCTGTATTACACGGGGCTTACCGAAACAGCACGTATTCGCCGGCAGCAGGGCAAAAGCAGGAGTTATAAGCTTGATCGCGAATATAACGTCAAAATACCGATTGACATAGCCCCCAAAGAAATTACCTGGTTTGTTGTGGAATAGTGAAGATTCAGGACGAGCGAACGCTGTTTTTTCATTAGTTGTAACTGTCGTAGGCCAAAACCTCAGCTAACCGCTATACGAGCTTAAGCTACCTGCCGGAATTTAGCCTGTCGCTTTCCTACTCGGCCAGAAGACGCAGAATCCATTCTTCGAGGTTCTCATCTGTTGGTGAGCAGCGTAGAATACCTTTTTTATCGACAAGAAATCTGACAGGCAGAGATTTTGCGCCATAAGATTTGTAGGTTGCGCCATGAGTGCCCACTTCAGCTTCATCCAATCCGACCGGAAAATCTATATCATCCTCCTTAATGTATGCTGAAATTTCTTCTTCAGAGGTGGGACGGTGCCAACTACCTCGGGAATTAACATAAACTGCAATCACGGCCAAATTTCGGCTGGCATATTCCTTGTACACTTGCAATACTTTTCGATTGTATCGATCATAGTCGTCGATGTGTATGCCTACGTTCAGTAACACAACCTTACCCCTAAGTTGTTGTAGGGACTGCGGCTGAGAATTGAACCATTTCTCCACCTGTAGAGGCGGTGCTTGCTTTCCATATAATCCGTATCCATGTGGAAAAATCTGCAAGTCGAATTTGTGGCCGGTTGTGAGTCCATTGAATCCTTGTTGACCGTATTCAGGATTGATAACAGTAACGTTCAAA
>CAZWME010000447.1:0-5066 GCA_964634515.1 uncultured Pirellulales bacterium
GAACCCATGACCTCGTCCTTACCAAGGACGCGCTCTACCACTGAGCTACAGCAGCGATATCCGAATCACCGATTTTTCACCCGGCGAATCAAATAAGAAACTACTCTTTATGCCCGGCTCAAAGCCGAAATATACAAACAATATCCCTTTGTTCCTGTCGTATTTATATATACTGATAGCGCAGGAATCCATTCCTATACAATTAGTATGTTAATGTAAACTACGTAATTTATCGAAATGGCGGCAGAACTGCAAACATAAAAAATGAAAAAAAATGAAAAAAATTAAAAATATTTCATTTTTTCTAAATATTCACATCGAAATCTTGAGTTTGCGGCGATGCTGCGAGAAAATGTTTCCCATGATAAAATGCTAATTCCTTAAGAGAATTACTGCCGGAATCCATTAGCGAACAGCAAACTTCATGATGCCAACTCGCCCATAACCATAAACAGCAGCCTTGTGTCGATTGTATATGACCCATACGATATTTGCCAAACGGTAGTCAAATTTAACGTATTTTTTCTTTCTTATTCGTTCTGTCCATTGTATAATAAAATGTTCATTGATTGATAACGTACTATTTATGGCAAATGGGGAATACATTGAACGAACTTAAAGACAAAAAAAATCAGACAAAACCGATCCCTCGGAATAAAAGGAGTGCCGGATTTATCACTCGCCGCAAGCTGATGTGGGCGTTTGTCTCTTTTATAGCATCTGTGGGTGTATTAGTGCTGCTGACATCGATGAAAAAAGCAGGCACAAACAATTCGGCCGAAAATGTGGGCACTTTCACTGTACGTCGTGATGATTTGACCATCACGGTTACTGAAAGCGGCAGCGTCAAGGCCCAGGAATCTACGGATGTTATGTGTGAGGTCGAAGGACGCGGCGTCGAGATTTCCAGCATCGTTACCGAGGGCACCGTGGTCACACCTGAGGATGTTGCGAATGGCAAAATCCTCTGTCAATTGAACGCTTCCGACCTGCAGGACAGACACAATAAAGAGCAAATTGACTTTTCTTCTGCCAAAGCATCTTATATACAGGCACAGGAGGCTTATCAAATCCAGATAAAACAGAATGAATCCGATATAGCCGCCGCGAAACTGGCGGTTGAATTCGGTCTCATGGACCTGCAGAACCACCTGGGTGAAACTACTGCAAAGAAGCTCATCGACGAAGTGACCCTGGACCCAAACGCAAATATCGACATGGCAGCGCTACAGGACAACAATCTGGGCGGCTCGGCTTCCCAGCAGTTGAAGACCTTGGAAGATGCTATCCTTCTTGCCCAGGGAAATCTGGAAAGAGCCATTGACGTAAATGAAGGGACTCAAAAACTTTACGACGCGAATTACGCATCTGAGCTTGAATTAACAGGTGCAAAGCTGGACGTACAAAGATATCAGATTCAAATGGAATCATCTCTCGAAGAGCTGAAATTGTATAAGCTGTATAATTTTCCAAAACAGACCAAGCAGTTTCTCAGCGACTACTACGAAGCTCAACGTGAACTCGATCGAACTTTCGCACAAACACGCTCTCAATTGGCCCAGGCCCTGGCAAGACTTGAAAGCACCGAAGCATCCTTCAAGCTGCAAAAGGACCAGCTTACTAAATTGGAACGCATGATTGCCGCATGTACAATACGAGCACCAAGCCCGGGTATCGTAATCTACGGCAGCAGTGCAGATTGGTGGCAAAAGCGAGGGGACCCAATTGAGGTCGGAGATGGTGTCCATAAGGGCCAGAAGATTTTCACAATTCCCAACTCTGATGTTATGGGTGTTGAGCTGAGGGTTCACGAATCATCGGTAAATATGGTTAAACCGGGTCAAAAAGCGACTATTACCGTAGAAGCCTATCCCGACATGCCGCTTGATGGAAAAGTGCTCCAGGTTGCCCCTTTGCCTGATCCGCCCCATGGCTGGTTCGATCCAAGCGTTAAGGTTTATACTACACAAATCACAATAGACGGCGCGCATGATATCCTGAAACCGGGAATGTCTGCAAAAGTCGAGGTTCTTATTGAGCAGTTGAAGAATGTTTTAATTGTACCTATTCAGGTTGTAGCCAATCGTGAGGGGAAAAAAGTCTGCTATGTTGCAACCCAGCAGGGTCCAAAACAGCGTCAGGTACAAACCGGTTCGTTCAACGACACCTACGTCCATATTATCAGCGGCCTGGAAACCGGAGAGCAAGTGCTGTTAATTCCCCCAAAATTGACTGAATCGGAATAAAAATCGAATTGCTATGCTATTATGCCTTTTTGGCTTTAGTTGCTTCTTTCGGCTTTTCCGCCTCTTCACTTTTACTTTTACTAAGACGGTCTGTCCAGTTTTTCAGCCACTTTTGCCAATTTGGTCTGGCCCCGGAAAGCTTCACTCCGTTCAGTGCCTTTATAACTACGTTGGGATCGATCCCGGTGGGCTTGCTCAAATAATCGTCAATTGAGCTCAAAACGGCATTGTCGGAACTTAAATCGTTCTTTACCAAATATTCTCTTACCAGCTCGGCCGCAAGTTCTACTTTCGAGCCTCGCAGGTAGGCATCCAGTAATTTCGGCAGGATTATCTCTTTTTCTCTGGCGGTTGGAGCTGCTTTATACAGCATGTCCCAATACTCTGCCGCTCGTTCAAACTGACCGGTCTCATAATAAAGCTCAGCCAGTTTCTTTCTAACAGTTTCGAGCATTTTTGCTTCACCCGCGGTCTTTGCCTCTGCTTTCTTAAGAAATGCAATTTTCTGATCATCGGGCAGCTTGGTTTTACTTTCCGGCGAAGTTAATTTTTCCATCCACTCTTTGAGGGTAGCCGCATCTGAACCGTCGAATATCTTAAGCATCGCCTGCCAGGCTTGTCCATTTTTGGGATTGGAACCTATTTTTTCCACCAGCCAATCTAAATCTTCTTTGCCACCGACTTCTCCGGCAATGCCTATCAGTTTTTTCCTGAATATCTCGCTGGGGTCATTGACATATTTCCTCAATCTTTTAAGAGCACTCGTTTTGTCGATGTAGATCAGACCATCCACTGCCGTTTCCCGGACAAAATCCGATTCGTCGCTCAGAGCTTCAATAAATAAAGGCTCAAAAAGTTTAACGGCTATGCCTTTGGCGGCGCTGCCCTGTGTACATAAGTCCGCCATCGCACTAAGCAGCTCTCCACGTAACGCACCATCGGGCTTTTCATTTTGTTGGCTATGCCTTTTTACAAGCAAACCAAGATACCATTCAAGCTCATCCTGTTTTAATCCGTTCGGTTCGAGCAGTTTTTGTAAAACTTCCGCGCCCTTTCGTGCTTTTCCCGCATCCGCTTCGGCAAGGTAATTCGACGCCAATTCCAGCGCCTTTTTTCTTACTTCCGCTGTAATCTTGACAGGCGTAACCGAAAGAGCGTAGGAGCACGTTCCTCCGAGGGCATCCAATAATGCTATTTTGACCTGGTCATCAGACTCGGATTCAAGCTGATCCAAAAGAAGTTGAGCGGAATTCATTCTTCTCAAAACTTGCAAACCGGCGGTCTTGAGACGAACGTCTTTGTCCGGGTCTGAAATCAATTTTAACAAAATCGGTTCCAGCTCAGCCGGTAATTTCGGCCTGTTGGAAGCAAATTGCCATTTATAAATCTTATCCAGTGCCAACAATTTGATTCTGGCTTCCGAACTACCCAAATGCTCCTTTAAAAAATTACCTCTGGCCGCATCATCACTGATGCCGTCGTATTCCCTGTCCAAAGCCGACAAATATTTATCCTGCCATGATTTCACTTCTCTTCTCAAATTGCGCATCTCAGCTTCCTGCCGAATAAGCCAGTCTCGCAGGAATTCATCTTTGCTTTTACCTCGAAGTTCATTGATGTTTTGCCAGCGTTCATATGGGTTTTCGCCGACCGGTATGCCCAGAGAGCGCAGGGCCTTTTCAGCCTCGGCCGATACTTGTTTGTCGGAGTCGTCAACCAATCTGATAAGGCTGATAGTTGCCCCCTTATCCGGTCGAAGTTTAAGGGCATTTATGGCATTTATTCTCATTTTGACCGGTTTTGAGCCATCAGTTGTTATATTTTCGAGGGATTCACCAATTTTGTCATACCCAAAAATAAGCATTGCCTCTGCAGCCAATTGGGACTCTTCCGGTTTCTCGGTGGAAAAAACACCAAGCAAGGGCTGGATAAAATCGTCCGTATTCTTAATTTCTTTCTTTGACAACCTGGCCTTAATAAATGCCTTGCAAATAGCAATATGCGCCGGACTGTTTTTCGCATCCTTCAGCGCACCAAGCAGAATCCTCCTGGCCGTAGGGTCACTATGGAACAGCATCACTGTCGCAGCATCTATAGATCCTTTGTCCAGGGCCTCCTTGTTCACTTTCCACTGTGCGTCGAGTTCTTTTTTTGCAGGGGTACCATTAGCGGATACAACCGGCACATCCTTACCAATGCCGACCTGATGGCATCCTATAGCCACTATCAATATTATCAGATACAACCTCTTCGTGCTCATCCGGATGACCTTGAGGAATCGACTACCCATCAACTTAACTATCATATAATAACCTGCACACTGCATCCGAGTCAAATGATAATTCATAATTCAATAATAAATTACGGTCTCGGATGAAATTTTCTGTGAATCTTTCTTAATCTTTCATGGTCAACGTGTGTATAAATCTGAGTAGTAGCTATATCAACATGTCCGAGCATCTCCTGTATGCTTCGCAAATCGGCGCCACCTGCCAGCATATGCGTTGCGAAGCAATGTCTTAAAGTATGTACTGTTATATTTCCGGGCATACCTGCACGAACTGCATATTTTTTAACCAGCCTCCAAATCTCAATACGACTCATCGGCCTGCCTGTTCGAGAAAGCAGAAGAAAATCACCACTGAAAGATTTGACCAGCCTCGGTCGAAGGTTAGTCAGATATTCATTTGTTGCAGTGATGGCTACTTTGCCGATTGGAACCACACGTTCTCTGTTACCTTTGCCAAGACAGCGAAGGTACCCTATATTAAAGTTAAAGTCTGATGTTTTCAGCCCCGCTATCTCGCTTGCACGTACACC
>CAZWME010000448.1:0-5060 GCA_964634515.1 uncultured Pirellulales bacterium
TGGAACCGGGCAGGCCGGCAATACCCGATATGAAAGTAGCCATAGTCGGCAAGCGAAACGCAGGCAAGAGCACCCTCGTAAATGCTATGGCGGGTTTTGAGCGTGTAATTGTCAGCGAGACACCGGGAACCACCAGAGACGCTGTTGATGTGCGATTTGAAAAAGACGGCAAGACCATCATTGTTATCGACACGGCCGGGGTTAGAAAGAAAAGAAAGATGGCCGACAGTATCGAGTTCTACGGTTACGTTCGTGCAGAACGGTCGATTCGACGCGCCGACATTGTGCTGTTTATCATAGATGCCACCGTTCCGGTCTCGCAGGTCGATAAGAAATTAGCCAAACTCATCGCCGAAGAAAACAAAAGCTGTATAATAATCATTAATAAATGGGACCTGGCTAAAGACTCGGCAGCTACCGAAGACTACCAGGAATATTTGACGAAAGTTCTGCCGGGCCTAAAATATGCACCTATAGCTTTTACAACAGCAACCGAAGCGAAGAACATCCAGAGCGTTCTGGATTTGACGACGGAAATCTTCAAACAGACAACAACATGGGTTCCTACCGTCAAATTAAATAAAGCGTTTGAAATTATTAAACAAGAGAAAATCGGCACGGCCAGAGGCAAAAAAAAGGGCTGGCCAAAGATTTACTACGCCACGCAAATTGCGATAAATCCGATTACGATACTTATGTTCGTAAACAAACCCGAATTATTCGAAGAAAACTATCTCAGATACGTCGTAAATCGGTTGCGAACCTTGCTGCTGATAGAAGAAGTGCCGATAAAACTGTTGGCCAGGCCACACAGGAAATAATGGCTAAGAAAAAGTTAACACAAAATACGAGGTACAAAAGATGGATACGCTTTTATTGATACTGATTTGTGGGGTTGGGTATCTGGTGGCTTATCATACTTATGGGCGGTTTCTGGCAAAAAAGATATTCAAACTTAATAAAAACGCACCCGTTCCGAGCGTGGAACTTCGGGACGGCATCGATTATGTCCCGACCCGCAAGGGTATAATCTTCGGACATCATTACACTTCAATCGCAGGCACGGGACCTATCGTCGGGCCGGCAATAGGAATTATCTGGGGCTGGCTGCCGGCAATCCTATGGGTGTTCTTCGGCTGCATCTTTATGGGTGCCGTGCATGATTTTGGCGCCTTGATCGTCTCGTTGCGAAACGAAGGCAAAAGCTTATCAGAAGTTGCCGCCAAGTATATCAATATGCGTGTGCGATTTATATTCTTCGCAATTGTATTTTTGAGTCTGCTGATTGTTATCGCAATATTCGGCGTTGTGATTGCATCGGTCTTTACCAGATTTCCCAGTGCAGTTGTACCGGTCTGGCTGCAAATTCCGATAGCCGTTGCACTGGGTTATGCAGTCTATAAAAAGACCGCCAACGTCGCCATTTCGACGACGATAGCGGTAATCGGAATGTATCTCTGCATTGCCGTAGGAAGTCTGCTTCCTGTCGAAATCGGGGCGGTTTTTGGAATACCTTCGACGGGAGTATGGGTGATAATCCTGCTGATTTACGCCTGGGTGGCTTCGACACTACCGGTCACAACACTCCTGCAGCCGAGGGACTATATCAACGCCTGGCAGTTATTTATTGCTATGGGTTTGTTGATTAGCGGGGCTGTAGTGGCCTCCTTATCAGGTAATCTTTCCCTTGTTGCGCCGCCTGTTAACAGGGCGCTTCCTGCCGGTACGCCGCCGATTTGGCCTTTTATGTTCGTTATCATCGCCTGCGGCGCCATCAGCGGATTCCATTCGCTGGTGGCCTCCGGCACAAGCTCAAAACAGGTCTCCAAAGAAACCGACTGCCAGTTCGTTGGGTATGGCTCTATGCTGTTGGAAGGTTTCCTGGCAGTATTGGTTTTGATCTGTGTCGCGGCCGGCATCGGAATGGCTCTAAAGCTCGACAACGGCACAATTCTAACGGGCCAGGCCGCATGGCAGCATCAATACAGCACCTGGATGGGAGCCAAGGGTTTATCCGACAAAATAGCCCCGGTAGTTATCGGTGCGGCTAATATGATGGGTCAAATCGGAATACCTGAGACAGTTGGAATTACGCTTATGGGCGTATTCATCGCTTCGTTCGCCGGCACAACACTCGATACCTCAACGCGAATCCAGCGCTACGTGATAAGTGAGTTGGCAACCGACCTTAGAATACCGTTTTTAGCCAACAGATGGGCGGCAACCAGTTTTGCCGTGCTTACAGCAGCCGGGCTGGCATTCGCCACGGGCGCCGACGGTAAAGGCGCAATGATGCTTTGGCCGTTATTTGGAAGCGCAAATCAGCTTCTGGCCGCCCTGGCTCTGCTGCTGATTACACTTTATCTAAAACGCAGGGGCGGACTGAAATTTCTTGTAACCGGGGTGCCGTGTCTGATTATGCTGGTGATTACAAACTGGGCTATGGTCAAAAACGAAATGAATTTTATCAGCAAGTCCAACTGGCTTCTCGTTATAATCGGCGGCGGAATTTTCGCACTGTCATTGTGGATGACGATCGAGGCTTTGGCAGTGTTTTTCAATTCGTCCCGTCCGTCGGAGTCTCAGCAGGACTTAGAGGTGTCAACTTAAATTTCGCTTCTTTTGGCTCACCTTTAAGCCTGATTTCGTTTTTTTGGACGAATTCTTTGGGGAAATTGTAAACTACATCTCTGCGCGGCACATCTTCTGGCTTATTTTTTGCATCATCGTCAAGTATATTCAGAGTTATCTGGAAAGCCTCACTCTCATAAGCATCTTTGGCCTCCTGTGTAGCAAAGATAAAAAACGAAACCAACTCATTGTAATTATCTACAACCAATCTGTATTCACCCACGAGGTTCATGCCCGATTGGATTCCAAGCGTGGCATCTATGCGATACTCTGTCAACGAATCTGCTTCGGGCGACATTTTAATTCTCACCTTGACGGGGGCATCTCTTTTCTGACCTGCTACTAATACAACATACGGCGTTTTTTCAACGACAGAGAGTCTCGCCTGCGTGATATCCCTGCTCGTCAACAGGACCTGCGCTTTCAACCTGTAGTCTTCGGGCACATACATTTCAACTTTCTGTAGATCAATACTCTCAACCTTCACAGGGGCTCCGTTTTCATTAACACATTCGATATCCAACAATTTTTTTTCAAGCTTAACAATATTGACGTCAATTATCTCCGGTTTACAGTCTTCGACAGTAAGGCCCCCGAGAGCTTTTATCTCATCGCTCCTTTTGAGAAAATCCAGAACGTTCAGAGTATGTGAGCCGGTAGTAATCATCGTTTCCCGCTCAGGATTCAGAGAGAAATTAAGCTCCAGCGTACCGTCATCCAGATCTCTTTTTACCTCGGCGATTTTTTTGGCCGGACCTTTAAGCTGGATATTATTAATCAGAGCCTCCGGTTGGCCGTTGAAACTGACCAGAAGCTCAGGGGTGTGGGCCACGCTTATCATGGTCCGGGGAACAGTTAATTCCTCGTCCAGGTCTAGGTCGGTCCAGACCCAGATCAGGACCGTCAAAAAAATCACGATTGCTATCTTGCCGAATTTGATCTTTCCTATCATTGTATTACACCTGCCTTTTCGATTTTGGTTTCAGTAGGAGGCAGCAGTCCGCTTGGGGACGCCTTACGGCGGTATCACATATTCAGTACGGTCATACTCATGCAATCACTCTCGTAAGATGCTTTCTTAGCTCGGATTCGTCAATATTGCGTGTAATTCTTCCATCTTTAGCGATTGAAATGATTCCCGTTTCCTCACTTACAACCAAACAGGTGGCATCCGAGCCTGTCGTTATTCCTATAGCCGCCCGGTGCCGCGAACCGAGCTCAACGCCGCCGATGCTGTCAGCCTCGGCCAAAGGTAACTGTACGCTGGCGGCAATTAGTCTGTCACCCCGTATAATAACGGCCATATCATGAAGGGCCGTGCCGGGGTGGAAAATGGTTCTAAGCAGGTCGGCCGTTACTTTGGCATCAATGCGAATGCCGGTATCTATAAATTCGCCCAATGCGACCTGCTTTTCTATAACAATAATGGCCCCGATTCTGGCAGCGGAAAGTTCAGTTACACCGGAAACTATTTCCTCGACGGTCCTTGAAAGCTGGTGCAACGAGCTTGACCAGAAGCGAGGTTGCCCAAGACGTATAAGTACTCTTCGAATTTCAGGCTGGAAGCCGGCAACGGCAATAATCAAAACACCAATCAAAAAACCCTTGTAAAGATGTCGAAGCCGGGCAAAGTCAAACTGTTGAACGAGTAAATTTAAGATAAGCAAGCCCATGACAAGAATGAGTATCATGAGCATGACGCCACGGAATAATCTTTCTCCACGAGTACCTTCGAGGAAATCAACAATCCAGTAAACCGCCAGGCCGATAACAACTAATTCAATGCCAACAATCCACCAGTCATTATTATTGGCCACCCGCTGGAAATAATCAATGAGCACTTCCACGAATCAAATCCCTTTGTTCTTCTCGCTCGTCGTATGTGATACGTGCGAATTATGGTATCCTTTTGTCTGTTAGCCTACTGGGCTTATCAACAAGCCAAAACATATCTAAATCAGCCATTAGCTGCTGTTGATTAAGGCGAAGATTGCGTTTGTGCCTTCTGCGTCCTTCAGCGGCCGTCTCACCCATTTGCTCGTAAGAACTGCAGCCGCAGGGCAGGAAAACAAAAACGAACATAATGACAGTTAATATCACCTTAGCAACAAAACAAGAAATACTTTTCACCATTTTATTCCTTTTTGAAATCACCTTAATCACACAAAAAAGACCTCAGAACTTTTTATTCTAACAGCTATTTAAATTATTGTCAAGGCCATCAAAATATTTTCGAAATTGGCTTTGAATTGGGTTAAATTGGCTTTGTTTTTTTGGCCCATAGCCGCATTTTCTTCATAAGCCTTTGTAAATACTTATCTTGCATCAATTTTGACCTTTTCGACAAATTGGCTTAGGATTGGCTTTAATTGGGTTAAATTGGCTTTGAATTGGCTTTGTTTTTTGTGAAATCATCGTTTTTAGGTGAA
>CAZWME010000449.1:0-5053 GCA_964634515.1 uncultured Pirellulales bacterium
ATTAAATTCATTTATCTGAAAACTTCTATGACAATCTTTCCGAATTGCCGGCCTGTTTCCATCCTGTCTGTGGCGTCTTTGATGTTTTCCAGCTTTGAAACTGAGTCTATAATTGCTTTTAGTTTTGCTTTTATTACTGCCCTGAGCATTTGACGCAAATCCTCTTCCGAGCCCATCGTTGAACCAAGAATCGTCAACTGGTTCCAATATAACGCTCGTAGATTCGTAACCGCTTGTGCATCGGAAGTTGTACCGCACAAGACTATCTTGCCGCCCCGGCGAACCGCTGAAAAGTCTATCGGCCAGGTGGCGGCTCCGACCGTATCAATAACTATATCAACGCCTCTACCGGATGTAATATCTTTTACGTGCTGCGCTACATCGTCAACTTTCTTGTAATTAGTTGTGTGGTCGGCGCCGATCTGACCCGCACGTTCCAGTTTTTCATCTGATGATGAGGTAACGATTACTTCGGAGTCTGCGAGTTTAGCCAACTGCAGGGCCGAAAGAGCAACGCCGCCTCCTATACCGTGTATTAAAACAGTATGGCCCGGTTTAAGCTGTGCCCTTGTCATAAGCATTCGCCAGGCCGTAAGGTGTGACAATATGAATGCTCCGGCCTCGTTAAAACTCATGTGGGGAGGCTTTGGCCATACGTTGCGGCTTGGCACAGCCAGAAGCTCTGCAAATGTTCCCGACCGGCTCATACCTACAATCCCGAATGAAATACATTCGCTATGCTCGCCTCGATTACAATATTCACAGCAACCGCAGCTCAGACCCGGATTGATTATCACTTCATCACCGACAGCTACATTTGTTACATTTGCACCGGCGGCAACCACAATACCCGCTGCATCAGAGCCGGGAATATGCGATTTTGGCAGGTTAAGGCCGCCCCTGCCTTTTCTTACCCATATATCCAGATGATTCAGGCCGGCGGAATGAACTTTCAAAACGACTTCGTCTTCGGAATATTCAGGCTCAGGTACTTCTTCAACCCTGAGCTTGTCCGGTCCGCCGTGCTCCTGAATAACTACCGCTTTCATTATAAATACCCCAACAAATGACCGTCTTCATCAGTCAAAAAAAGGATTTATGCTGTAAATTTAATCCCGCATCAAGCTGTTGAATACGAGTTTAACTACCGAATTATTTTCGGCTGACAAACTGCCTCTCTGGAAGGTGTAACTCTTCCACAGCCCTTGCAGACATATTTCATCTCTGCCACCATAGGTGCACAAACGTGCCGGGGGTCGCTGGTGGAGATGCCACAATGCCGGCAAATATATACGTCTTCGGCCTTTTTGGGCGAACAAAGATGAGAGCGGGTTTTTGTAACCTTCCCACAGCTTGAGCAGGTATAAATAACAGGTTTCTTTCCTTTTGTGCTTTTGTTTTTCTTCTTTTTTTTCGTGGTCTTTGCCATGATATATCTCCTTATCGACTATCGAATAATCCTGCATGGCGTCGGTACTATCAACGTACAGTTTGTTTCTATTCAAGTTACCAAATTCACTTATTGTAAAAGATCATACTCTGTAAAATAACTAAGAGCAGCATAAAGATTATCCGGTCAAATACTTCCTCCGAAACCGGTTTGCTGTTTACTATTGAGTCCGCCGTGAAAGCGGCAATACCACATTTTGCCGACGGGCGGGTATAAATGAAAGCCGCTCTTTTAACAGGCCCTCTTATGATCTGTTTACTCCTTTCAACTTTTTAAGTTGCCTTGTTGGTGTTTACGCTGTCATCGATAATGGAAGTCGCCTCTGATATATTTTTTACCATCCTGCTGTTGCTGACATAAATTTTACCGCTTAGCACATGGCGAATTGCCGTTATTATCTTTTCAGCCGCTTCGTATTTTGCAACATATCCTGAAGCCCCGGCCTTGAGGGCACGTTGGGCGTAAAACAGACCCTCGTACATGGAAAGTATAAGAACAATCATTTTTGGACTTCGTGATTTCATTATTTCAGTAAGTTCGAGCCCGTTTATGCCTTCCAGTAAAATATCCACAATAGCCAGGTCAAACTCCTGACTGCCCAAAGCTTTCAGGGCTTGATTGGCATTCTCGGCTTCAAAACAGACTATAAGGTCAAATTCTGTTTCGATTAACTTTATCAAACCCTGGCGCACAACAGCATGGTCATCAACAACCATAATCCTGATTTTATTTTTGCCGGCGCCGTGTTGTGCTTTTGATTTCATTTTCCTCCATTCCATTTGTGATTAGTTTCTCAATAAGTCTGTCAGTGGCTATATTTAATCGCTCTTTTATGGCGTATTTGCCCACATCAAGTTTGTGACGAACAGCAAGGACTTTTTCCTTCCGGTCTTGTGGCAGCGAATCAATTTTTTCCGATACTCGAGCAGTTGTTCCCTGTCTTACCTTCTCACTATGCACATTCGGCGTTGTGGTTTGTACACGCTCACCGGCCGCAATCGAG
Organism: uncultured Pirellulales bacterium; assembly: GCA_964634515.1. GTDB lineage: Bacteria > Planctomycetota > Phycisphaerae > Sedimentisphaerales > Anaerobacaceae > NIOZ-UU13. Next base: position 2,454 of record CAZWME010000449.1, read on the forward strand.
TTGTGCTTTTGTCCTTTAACCGGTAAAGCCAACATTTTAATTCCTTTCAATTATTGGCAGGTTTTCATACCTGCTTAAACTGCTTTAAGCAAAAAATATTTACTTTCCTGATTATTCTTTATCGATTTCGGCGTTCTATCGCCGATTTAATTTCTACCGGACTTGTCGGCCCAATATCTTTTGTAACTTTCAAGCCCGGCCAGGAGGAGCATGACGAGTGCCTGTTATATGCTCATAATGTTCCTTATTATTTGTATTAGTTTCTACGAACTAATATCTACCGTCCTTTGTAGCTGCCAGGCCGACGATTTAACCTGTGTGAACTTGTTATACAATGTCTTTTTAGAAGAACAAGCATCGGCCATGGTCTATTTCAAAAGCGATGAGGAATGTAACATTAAGAGTTACATTCGCTGTTTTCTTACTATTTACGCTCGATTTCGATGTCCACATTTGTACCATGGATGAGAGTGTTATATACAGGCGAATACTCGGTGAGTCTCTTTAGCCTCTCGGTATTTTCCTCGTCGGATTTCACTTTGTATTTGATGCGAATATCCGTATAACCCTTCGGTACATCTTTGGATAATCCCAGGTAACCCTGCATGTCGATGTCTCCTTCGACCTCGGATTCCACCTCTTCGAGGTGAATGCCTCGCAAAGCAGCATGAGCTACCAGGCTCGTCGTTACACACGAAGCCAGGGCATGCAGCAGGTGCTCGACCGGGTTGGCACCCTGGTCCTGACCTGTCAGAATCGCCTGTTCGTCCGCATGTAGCTCAAATGGCTCTTTGTGAGCTACTTCCTGCCTGGCCCCGTAGAAACTGGAGACTGTAGTGCAGTTGTGGTTTGCGCCGATCCACTTGTTGGTCACATGAAATCTGCATTTACCGAGTTCAGGTTCTTCCTGTATAGCATTTACCGTATTTTGCAGAGCATCGATATCAATACCATTTACCGGATTGCTTGTTTTTTGCTTAGCCGTTGTTGTCTCCTTTCTGCCATAGTAACAGAGGGCAGGCTCTTAGGAGCCGTCCCTTGCACTGCAGTTTCTATAGATAACAATTATGCATACCTAAATGATAGCAGTCGGTTCATTATTGTAAATCGGAGCAGGGCCTGTTTTTGCTATCAGGCTAACTACCCTGATGTGTATCAGGGGAATCCCCTATAGCGGGCAGGAGATAAAAAAAAACAGGAAAAATCCGCATTTTAGGCAGGAATTGAAAAAAACAAACCGAAGTAGATTTTTTAAAATTTAAAAGCAATTACATGTTGTTGCGGCTGTTTACCCATTGAATAGCGTATTGCAACAGCTCGGCGGAATCTGCAAAATGTAACTTTTCCTTGATATGTGCCCGGTAAGTCTCGATTGTCTTTATACTCAGGAACAGCCGCTCGGATATCTGACGGGTTCCGAAGCCTTTGCCGATCAATTGAAATACTTCCAGCTCACGGTCGCTCAAACGTTCCACTGGTGAGGTATTTACTTCGATGCTGCTTCCGACTAATTTGCGCATCATTTTTGCAGCCATTTTATCACTGATGTATATCTCGCCGCTCAGGATTTTATGAATTGCCATAATCACTTTTTCTGTAGCTTCGTCCTTCATAATATAACCCCTGGCACCCGCTCGAAGGGCACGCTCTGCATATAAAGACTCGTCATGCATGGAAAGGGCAAGGATCGGCAGGTTGGGATACTGTGAATTAAGATCCTTTATTAGCTCCATACCGCTTGTCTCTTTAAGGGAAATATCGACAATAGCCATATCTGGTTTTAGCTCCTTAACGGTTTTCATTGCCTGATGGGCATCTTCAGCTTGTCCACAAACCACAAGGTCGGTTTCTTGATTGACAAGCTCGGCGAGTCCCTGCCTGACGATAGGGTGGTCATCAACTATAAGGATATTGCTTTTGTTCTTGTCCGCTTTGTCCGGTTGTTTTTTTGGGTTCATAATTTGTTCCTGCTTTGAGGTTAGTATGTCTTATTTGAAAAAGAACAGGTTACAATTGTCCCGCCTTCGGGGGCCTTATGAATATCGAGAGAAGCGCCGATTATATCGGCCCGGTGGTCCATAATTTGCAATCCCATACCTGTACCCCTTGCCTCGAATTCTTCCGGAAAATCCAGCCCGTCATTCTCGACTTTAAGGACGGATTTGTCTTTTTTTCGAGCAAGCTCTATCCGGATATTCTTTGTCTTGCCGTGTTTGATTGCATTATTAATGGCCTCCTGAGTAATACGATAAAGGTGCGTTGCTACTTCGGCATCGTCTATCGGAATGGACTTATCGTATTTGAGAGTACAGCGGATGCCAAACAGATTCTCCGTGGTTGCCGCAAGCTCCTGCAGTGACAGCGTTAAGCTGCCGGCTTCCAGATCTACAGGATGAAGACCTCTGGCAAGGCTTCGCGCCTGGTCCATTGCCTGGTTAACAAGTTTCTTTATCTCTGCGGCATCGGTTGCCTCATCAGGTAATTTCGTGGCGAGTTTCTGCTCTAATACCTTCGTCATAAAAGCAATCCCGGTAAATTGCTGGCCGATACTGTCGTGCAGCTCTTGTCCTATTCGCTTCTGCACGCGCTCACTGATATTT
>CAZWME010000450.1:0-5045 GCA_964634515.1 uncultured Pirellulales bacterium
TTTTGGAGCTGTTCAGGGTAATTTGCTCGCAAAAAGGGGACTAATCACCGATTGTTATATGCATGGAAATATGCAGGTAATTGATGCCAAGGCGCCGCTGGTTGAATTATTTGGATATTCCAGCGATATTAGAAGCGTGACAGCGGGCAGGGGGACCTTTACGATGGAACCGTTGAGTTATGAGAAGGTCCCCGAACAGATTGCCAGGCAAATCATATTTTAAAAAAGTGTAAATTTTTTTATATTTTAAATATTTTTATCGACATTTTGTTGACAGCTACTGTTTTATGTGTTAACTTCCTGAGTTTTCAGCCGTAGCGAGCATCGCCAAGGACGGCTTTGCGTAAACCTTAGTTGGGCTGTGGCATATCTATATTATTGTGGTCATGGATGGTTTATGACTCTGTTAGTTTCAGGGGTATTCCAAAAGCTGGTGTTTGGCTTTGGATGGGTAGGAATTAAGCCCGAACCCAAACTTTTAAGGAAGGCGAACTTGATAGTTGGTTATTGAAGGATTGAATCGAAAATAACATTTGAGTAATCAATAATCGATACAAAGGCCTTTCCTGCCAGAAATCAAGCAAAATACGTTTGGCTGATAGCAGAAGCAGTATAGTCTAAAATTGGATTTTATGTTTTTTTTGTAGTATAAGTTGAAATACTTCGAGTCTTTAGCGGCTCGAGTAAAGGAACCTTATGGCTGCTGACACTGAAAGAATAAGAATTAAGATGGAGTCTTACGACCACAGGGCCCTTGATGCGTCCGCCAAGGAGATAGTGGAGCACGCTCGAAAGACCAATGCTCGTGTTAGTGGTCCCGTGCCGCTGCCCACGCGTATTGAAAGATATACTGTTTTGCGAAGTCCGCACATCGACAAGAAGTCGCGCGAACAGTTCGAGCTTCGGACTCATAAACGCCTGATTGATATTCACGAAGCCAATGCTCGAACGGTTGAAGTGTTGAACCGCCTTGTGGTTCCGGCGGGGGTTTTTGTAAGGATAAAAGCCTGATTGTTCCGGGCGAATCACCAGATACGAGATACAAAGAAATGGCAATGTTGTTAGGAAAAAAAGTTGGAATGACCCAGATATATAACGATTTGGGTGACTTAGTGCCGGTCACGGTCATACAGGCCGGTCCCTGTCAGGTTATGCAGGTAAAAACGACTGAAACCGACGGATACAACGCTGTTCAATTGGGTTTCGATGAGGTAAAACACGCTCGAAGGAAGCATCCGCAAATCGGACACGCCAAAAAAGCCAACACAACCCCAAAGAAATTCGTCAAAGAGATGCGGTTGGAAGAAAGCGCCGAACAGCAGTATGAAGTTGGAAATGCTGTTACGGTTTCAGTTTTTGCGGAAGAGAAATACGTCGATGTCGTGGGCACCAGCAAGGGTAAAGGCTTTGCCGGAGTGATGAAGCGGCACGGCTTCGGGGGATTCCCGGCCTCACACGGTACGGAAAGAAAACACAGAGCGCCCGGCTCGATAGCGAGTTACTGCAGTGACGCAGGTCACGGTGCAGGCCCCAAAAAAGGAAAGAGAATGGCGGGGCATATGGGCAACTGTCGTGTAACTATGAAGAACCACAAGTTGGTAGAAGTGGACGAAGAGAAAAACTTGTTAATCATCAAGGGTTCTGTGCCCGGCCCGGCCGGTGGTTATTGCATTGTACGGAGCGCAAAAAAAGCCTAAGTAGTGGGAGAGTGGAATAACTGGAAAAATGATTAAATTGGCGGTTTACAACACAGATGGTCAGGAAGTCGAAAGCTTGAAAGTTGATGAGGCGGTTTTGGGCGGCTCGGTCAGATATTCACTGCTTAAGCAGGCCGTTGTTATGTATCATGCGAACAAGCGTGTGGGGACTGCCGCCAGCAAGAGCAGAAGTATGGTGGCCGGTTCGAGCAAAAAGCTCTTTCGGCAAAAGGGAACCGGAAATGCTCGGGTTGGTAATATAAGAACCGGTAAACGCAAAGGTGGCGGCGCTACCTTTGCCAAGACTACAAGGGATTTCAGTAAAAGTATGCCGAAAAAGCAAAGAAGATTAGCCAGGGACTCGGCGATATTGGCAAAGCTTTTGAGAAGTGATGTTGTCGTTGTTGACGGGCTACATTTTGATAAACCAAAAACAAAAGATTTTGCAGGTATTCTTGGTAACTTAAAAATTGATCGCAGTTGTCTGGTAACGGTTAGCTCTGAAAACGTAAATCTGTACAAATCAGCTAATAATATTCCAAAGGTAGATGTTATGCCTGTAAGTGAATTGAACGCCGGTGATATTTGCCGCCATCGCAAAATGCTGTTTACAAAAGAGGCGTTTTTAGATGTTTTGAACCGAGAGCAGGCAAGCGAAAATTAACGGGTATTGGTGTGGATGATTATAACGTAATAATTCGGCCTTTGATTACAGAACAGGGGATGCACTTTGCAAATACAAAAGGTGCGTATTCTTTTGAAGTAAATAAAAGGGCTAATAAGACTCAGATAAGAAACGCTGTTGAAAAAATATACAATGTCAAGGTCCAAAAAGTACGGACGGCCAACCGCAAAGGCAAACAACGTCGCAGGGGCAGAGCGATTGGAGAGACATCAAGCTGGAAAAAGGCTATTGTATTTCTGGATCCTGAGTTTCATATAGATTTGTTCTAAATACGAGATACTAATTATGGGTATTCGAGTTTATAAGCCAACAAGTGCCGGTCGGAGAAACAGTTCGGTCAACGATTATGCCGAGCTGACCACCGACAAGCCCGAAAAGTCGCTTTGCAAGCGGATTAAAAAGACCGGCGGAAGAAACCATCATGGCGTTACGACTACTCGTTTTAGGGGCGGTGGTGCAAGAAGGATTTACCGTGTTATTGATTTCAAGCGCAAGAAGGACGGCGTCCCGGCCAAAGTTGCGACAATTGAATACGACCCAAACAGGAATTGTTTTATTTCCCTGCTGCACTACGCCGACGGCGAAAAGAGGTATATATTAGCGCCGTTTGGTATAAAGGCCGGAGATCGGGTGGAAAGCGGACAGGCTTGTGAGCCTAAGATTGGCAATACAATGCCTATGTCGGCCATTCCTGCGGGTATGGAGATTCACAATATCGAAATGAGAGCCGGCCAGGGCGGAAAGCTTGTCAGGGGAGCCGGCAGCGCCGCAAGGATTGTTGCAAAAGAAGGTAACTGGGTTACCGTAGTTTTGCCGAGTGGTGAGATGCGGATGATTCGCAAGGAATGCCGTGCAACAATCGGCCGGCTTAGTAATCCCGACCACCAGAATGTACGCATCGGCAAAGCCGGGCGTAAGCGGCATATGGGTGTCAGGCCGCATGTAAGGGGAAAAGCGATGAACCCGGTCGCTCATCCGATGGGTGGTGGAGAAGGCAGAGCAAACGGCGGACGTCATCCCTGCTCGCCTACCGGTGTGCTGGCAAAAGGCGGGAAAACCAGAAATCCACGGAATCCAAGTAACAAGAGAATAATTCGCAGACGTAAAAGTAAAAGACAGAAACAACTGAATATTTGATTTAGTCGTGCGAAAAACGCACGCCATGTGAGATATGAGAAATGGGAAGATCTCTTAAAAAAGGACCATACATTGACGACAAGCTTTTTGGCAAGGTCAACAAGCAAATTGCCTCCGGTTCTCGCGAACCCATAAAGACCTGGGCAAGAAGATGTACGATAGTCCCTGAGTTCGTGGGTTTTACGTTTATGGTTCACAATGGCAAGATATTTCATAAAGTATTTGTTACCGAGGATATGGTTGGGCATAAGTTAGGTGAATTTTCACCCACACGGACGTTTAAGGGGCATTCGAGTAAGAAGATAAAGTAATATGCGTGAAGCTTTGCTCGTGAAGCCAGACTTGGGATAATTATGTTAAGTGCTGAGAAATTAAAAGAATATTGCCGGCAGCGACAGATGGATATCGGGCAGATGGCCGATAGGCTTACCGGAGCCAGACTTAATAAGAAGCAAGCCGTTGCAGCTATTAAGAACTGGCAAAAAGGTCTGTTCAAGCCGGAACCGCGTGCGGATGATATTAACCGCCTGGCGAGTGCCTTGTCTGTGGAGGTAAATGATATAGCTGACTGGCGTTCGTCTTATCGATATGCACCAATCTCGGCTCGCAAAGCCCGTTTGGTTACTCAATTGATAGTAGGTCGGAGTGTTCAGGACGCAATGGATATCCTGAAGTTCACGAGAAAACGTGCTGCAACGATGATTGATAAGGTTTTGAAAAGCGCTGTTGCGGATGCCGACGAGCAGCAGGTGGACGTTGATAATCTTTATGTAAGCTCTGCCCGGGTCGATGATGCGGGAGTTCGGATCGGCACAAAAAGATGGATACCGAAAGACAGAGGCAAAGCGTATCCTATTCACAAAAAAGCTTGTCATATACATATAACATTAACGCAAGCGTAAAACGAAGTACGAGATACGAAATTATGGGCCAGAAAGTATCGCCAATAGGTTTCAGAACAGGAATAACACTTGGTTGGCAGAGTACATGGTTTGCTCAGAAGGCTGATTATGGTAATTTTCTTGTTGAGGACCAGAAGATCCGCCGGTATGTTGACAATAGATTTAACCGTCGTATGCCCAAAGGCGCAGTTGCAAAGACCGAAATAATCCGGACGCGCAACGAAGTAAAAGTAACACTGCACAGTGCTCGGCCCGGCGTGGTTATTGGCCCAAGGGGCGGTGAAGTCGATAAACTGCGTGAAGAGCTTGAAGACCTAACAGGCCGAAAGATAAGTGTCAACGTCATCGAGATAAAAGATCCGGAACTCAACTCTGCCTTGGTGGCCGAGGCGATTGCTGAGCAGCTAAGCAAGCGGGCTTCCTTCAGGCGTACGATGAAACAATATTGTGAATCTGCAATGAACGCCGGTGCTAAGGGAGTTAAGATTATTTGCTCGGGCCGTCTGGGCGGCTCTGAGATGTCCCGGAAGGAAACGCAGAAGCTTGGCAGTATCCCGCTGCATACGCTGGATGCCAATGTAGATTATGCTGTGGCAACATCAAGGACGACATATGGAGCCATTG
>CAZWME010000451.1:0-763 GCA_964634515.1 uncultured Pirellulales bacterium
GTTCACGGCGGAAACCAGTCGATGAAGTTGCGTTTTGACAACACCGGCAAGTTCTCCGAGGCAACCTTGACGCTGGTTTTCCCAACCGACTGGACGGCCCACGGTGTTACGAAGCTCAGCCTGTGGTTCATCAGCTCGCCCGGCAATGACGCGGATCGGATCTTTGTTGCCCTCAACGGTACCGCGGTGGTATACAATGACGATCCGGCCGCTACGCAGACGCCAATCTGGCAGGAGTGGGTGATCGACCTGGCGGCGTTCGGAACGGATCTTACCAATGTCAGTACGATCACCATCGGTGTCGGCACAAAGGGTGTTCCGGGTACGGCCGGAACCGGAGCGGTGTACATCGATGATATCCGGCTGATTCAATAATAAAGAACTTGATTTCACATTATATGATAGACAGGAACATAAGTAGCGAGGTCGATGTTAGATACTTCGGACAAGGACTTCAAAGACTTTTGATCTATATTCTCTTGAAAATTTCTTCGCAGTATGTGGAAAAGAGAACTTATTAAAAGAAAGAATTTGCACCATAGCTTACGTTCATATTATTTGAAGAGCCTGAAGCGTTTTTACATCCTTGTCAGCAGAAGCTACTTAACGCGAGTTTAAGAGTCTTGTCATCTCAGGAAGATCAGCAGATTGTTATTGCTACTCATTCCCCAGTTTTTGTGAGTCAAAATATCGAAGAAATTGCAAGCTCGTAAAGCTAAGACGAGATCACTGCATTAAATATCCTTTTCAGGTGTCGGAGGAC
>CAZWME010000451.1:773-5031 GCA_964634515.1 uncultured Pirellulales bacterium
AAAACAACGAGTAATATTATCATTTTGATTTTGTTTGTGGCGGGATATAATTGGGTTTATGAAGAATAGCATCTTGAGTGAAATATTTAATGAGATGGCCGATATTATGGAGATACTCGGCGAGGACCGTTTTCGTATAAACAGCTATCGAAAGGTCGGGCGGGTTATCGGTGATATTGCGACGGACATTGAGATATTGCTGGCAACGGGTGAGCTGGTAAAGGTGCCGGGTATTGGGAAATCAAGTCTTGCGAAGATAGAGGAGTTTATAAAGACAGGTGTGATAAAGGTTCATCAGGAACTGCTGAAAAAAATCCCGCCGAAGTTATTGGAGCTGCTTAGTGTGCCGGGGATGGGGCCGAAGGGAGTAAAGGCGGTCTATGATAAGCTGAATGTAAAAAGCATAGCGGAACTGAAAGGTGCAATTAAGAACGGTTCTTTTGCAGGGCTGCCGGGCTTTGGTGATAAAAAGGCGGCGGCGATTATAAGAGGGATAGAGTTTCTGGAAAAGTCAACGGGCCGGATACGACTCAATGAGGCTATAGGGGCGGCGTATATTGTAACCGATTTGCTGTGGGAGGTGGCCGGTACTCAGAGGATTCAAACGGCAGGTTCGCTGCGGCGCCGGGTAGAAACCATCGGGGACGTTGATATACTTGTTTCTTCGGGTAAGAGTAAGAAGGCCTCTGAGCGGATTATAGAGGGATTTACAAGCGCAGAATTCGTAGAGGAGGTACTCGCGGCGGGGCCGACAAAAGGCTCTGCGATTATACGAACCGAGACTTCGCCTGTTCAGGTTGATGTGCGGGTAGTGCCGAAGGAGAGTTTCGGGGCCGCGGCACAATATTTCACCGGATCAAAAGAGCATAACGTGCGGCTTAGAGAGATTGCAATAAAGGCGGGCTTGAAGCTGAATGAATACGGCCTTTTCAAGGGGGAAAAAATGGTAGCGGGGCAGGTCGAAGAGGAAATTTATCAGAAGCTTGGTCTTGATTATATCGAGCCGGTGCTGCGCGAGGACCGGGGAGAGATCGAGGCTGCAAAGACTAACTCTCTGCCTGAATTGATTCAGATTGGTGACATTAAGGGTGACCTCCACATGCATACGAAGGCATCCGACGGCAACTGTGAGATATCTGAAATTGCTCAGGCCGCGAAAGAAATTGGTTATAAATATATTTGTATTACGGACCACTCACGGTCGTCGGCGATTGCCAATGGTCTTTCGGCCAGGCAACTGGCTAAGCAGATAGAGCAGATACACAAGCTCGACGAACAAATAAAAGGCATTACAATTTTAGCGGGGAGCGAGGTTGACATACTTGCCGATGGGTCAATGGATTTCGATGATAAATTACTTGCTGAGCTGGATTTTGTAATAGCTTCGATACATTCGGGTATGGTGAGTCCTCGTGAGAAGGTGACGAATCGCACGTTGAAGGCGATGGACAATCCGTACGTCAACTGCATCGGACATCCGACGGGCAGGCTCATAGGTCAGCGGGAGGCGATGGATATTGACATAGCCGCTGTCATTAAGCACGCGGCCCAGACGCAGACCGCATTCGAGGTCAATGCGAATCCGTGGCGTCTGGATTTAAGGGATATTCATTGCAGGATGGCAATCGCCTCAGGGGTAAAGTTAGTCATCGGGACCGATGCGCACAGTGTTGCGGGCCTGGGCCTGATGGGCTTTGGTGTAGCGACCGCAGCACGGGGGTGGGTGACGAAGGGCGATGTGCTCAATTCCCTTTCGGTAGCTAAAATAAAAAGCTGGGTGGCTGGTAAAAGGAAATGCTAAAAAACCTGTTCTAATGGATTAGCGGTCTGAATTAATATACGATAATGTCACTTAAGTCTAAGAAAATTCTGTTAACAGGTATGCCGGGGTGCGGTAAGACGACCGCGGTGATGAAGATTATAGATGTACTCGACTCCGATAGTATAGCTGGGTTTTATACTCAGGAGATTCGGCAAAATAATGTCCGTAAGGGTTTTCGCTGGACAAGGCTCGATGGGGCCGAGGGGACACTTGCTCATGTTGATATTAAAGGGCGCTTTAAGGTCGGTAAATACGGTGTTGACGTGGAAGGTTTCAATAAAAATGTTGTCCCTGTTTTGGATGTCGAACAAACCGATGCTGAATTATTCGTTATCGACGAGATTGGGAAAATGGAATGCTTCTCGCATAAGTTTACCGCAACGGTGCACAAGCTCTTTGCATCTGACAAGCCGGTATTAGCCACCGTGGCGAAGAAAGGCTCCGGCTTGATTTCTGAGGTAAAGAATTACCCCAACATCGAACTATTTACTCTTACCACCGCCAACCGTGAAAAAGTGGCTGCTGAAATTCTGGCAAAATTTTCTTGAACACGATTTCGTGATTATTCTTTAGCGCCGTGTTTGCGGAGCAGATCAACTATATCTTTGTTGCCACGAAGGGCCGCTTTATGCAAAGGGGTATTGCCATACTTATCTTTTGCTGTTACATCAGCCCCGTTATTTAGAAGCAGCTCGGCTATATTCTTATGACCTCTAACAGCGTAATGTAAAGGTGTTAGGCTGGATATATTTCTTGCATCGACCTCAACTCCTTTGGAAATAAGGAGTTTGACCAATTCGAATTTGCCGTCACGGGCCGCAAAGTGTAGAAGTGTGTTTTCTTCTTTATCCTGTGAATTAACATCAGCGCCTTTGGCGACAAGAATTTCTGCTATATCCTTATCTTGATGGTTAAGAGCCGCTGAAAGTGTCGAATAGCCGGCATTATTTTTTATTGTAGCATCAGCACCTTTGGCGATTAGCAGTTCTGCAATATTATTATCCTGGCTGAGTGCAGTTAAAAGTGGAGTATTACCTTTAAAGTCCCTTGCGTTGATATTTGCTCCTTCGTTAATGAGCAGTTCAACTAAATCCTTAATGCTATACCAATTTCCTACTGCCTTTTGTAAAAGTGTTTTTCCCTCTTTGTTTTTTGCATTAACGTTGGCTCCTTTTGTTATTAGCAGTTTAGCTATCTTAGCGCATCTTTGGTTACTATCGAAGCATTCGGAAAAACCATCCGGGCAGACATTGTGTAATGGTGTATCACCCCAATGGTCCTTTGCTTTGACATCTGCACCTTTATTGATAAGCATCTCAACCATTTGAATTGCATCATTCTCGTATCTACCAGCAGCAATATGTAGTGCAGTAATGTCATTGTTATTCTTTGCTTTAACATCAGCACCTTTGGAAATTAATAATTCCGCGAAGTCTGTCCTGTTTTCATACCATCCTCGCACTACCTTATGCAAAGGTGTTTCACCATTTTGATTCTTTGCATTTACATTCGCACCTTCGCTAATGAGTAATTCCACCATTTCCATGGATACTTTGAAAGGTGATGAAACTGCTTCATGTAGTGGAGTGTTTCCGCTCTCCTCCACTTCGCTAAGATTAGCACCATGAGTTAAGAGAAGCTTAGCTACATCCTTACGGTTCCAAACACTTGCCCAATGTAAATATGTTCTGCCATATTTGTCCTTTGCATCAACATTAGCCCCATGATTGATCAGGAATTCAGTCATATTAACGTTTGCCTTGTGTAAAGGAGTTCGCCCATCATCGTCTTTAGCGTTGATATTGGCACCTGCAATAAGAAGCAATTTTGCTATATCTTTGTGGTCTCGAAGGGCAGAATCATGTAAAGGTGTTTTTCCAGATTTATCTTTTGAGTTAACATTTGCGGTATTGTCGATGAGAAGTTGCGTTATTTCTTTGTAGCCTTGTTTGGCTGCGTAGTGGAGGGGAGTTTCCTGGTATTGGCCGCACTTGATGTTGACGTTGGCGCCGTTGGTTACAAATAATGCAATTAAATCTTTATTAGCACTGGGTAGTGCCAGGAATAGCGGCGTCCAGCCGTCTTTGTCTTTTACATTTACATCGGCTCCGTTTGAGATAAGCAGTTCAGCCGCTTCAATTTTTCCATTATGTGCAGCCTCATGAAGGGGCGTCCATGTGTTCGAATCTCTCTCGTTTAAATTGGCACTGTTTGAGATGAGCGATTTTATCTGCTTGATGTCATTTGACTTGGCGGCCTGGTGGAGTGGCGTTGTGATGGGAGACGGCTTCTTTTTACAGCCGGAGGCAAGGAGTGTTAATGACAAAATCAGACAGAAGAATCTATTCGCTTTCACTTTGTTCCCTCAAATATATAGACTATCTCAATCCTGTTCGGCTCGTTATTTGCTATCCGACTAATTGGTTTACAAGGTGT
>CAZWME010000452.1:0-5018 GCA_964634515.1 uncultured Pirellulales bacterium
CCTAAGAAGTTTTTCGGCGCAGCAAGAAATATAGAAGAAGGCGGTTCTCTGACTATTTTCGCAACTGCATTAATCGACACAGGCTCGAAAATGGACGAGGTTATTTTCGAAGAGTTTAAGGCGACCGGAAATATGGAATTGCATCTCGACAGGCGTCTTGTTGACAGAAGGACCTGGCCGGCTATCGACATCAGCAGAAGCGGTACCAGGCGGGAAGAGCTGCTCCTTGACCCGAAAGAGCTCCAGCTCGTGTATCGGCTGCGAAGGGTCATGAGCGAATTGAACCCTGTCGAAGCGATTGAGCTGCTCAAAGCCAGACTTGTCAAGACAAGAACCAATGCAGAGTTCCTGATGACAATGAACCTCGATTAGACTCCAATAAAAGCAAAAAATCACATGTCATAAAAGCATGCGAAAATGCCGGATTTGAGCTTAATTGTTCACTTTACATTTTCGTTTGCTTTTATTAGGATAATATTCCGGCCAATGTGTTGCGCCGGAATTTTTTATAGGTAATTATCGAAACCGGATATGTTATGGACGAACAACTCTCGAAAGTTTACGAACCGAAAACAATAGAGCTCCAGGCAAATGAATTATGGTCTTCGAATTCGTATTTTCATCCGAATCTGCCGAGTGACGGCAAAGACCGAAAGGCCTATACAATTGTAATCCCGCCGCCTAACGTTACAGCACCGCTGCATCTTGGCCACGCATTGAATAATACGTTGCAGGACGTCCTGATTCGTTTCCGCCGAATGCAAAATTACAACACCCTCTGGATGCCCGGTACCGACCACGCCGGTATCGCTACGCAAACAGTTGTCGAAAAGCGAATCCTCTCGGAAGAGGGAAAGCGGCGAACCGATTTCGAGCGTCAGGAGTTTGTTGGACGTGTTCAGGCCTGGAAGGATGAATATGAGGCCTGCATTATCAGCCAGTTAAAAGCGATGGGCTGCTCCTGTGACTGGCAGCGAACACGATTTACGATGGATGAAGTATGTGCTAAAGCCGTTCGCGCTGCTTTTTTCAAACTCTTCAAAGACGGGCTGATTTACCGGGGAAAAAGACTGGTCAACTGGGACCCCGCCACCCAGACGGTATTGGCCGACGATGAAGTCGAGCACGAGCTGGTACAGGGGCATTTCTGGTATTTAAGGTATCCGCTTGTCGAATCGGTTGACACCGCTGGTCAGCGGATAGAGTATGTTACTGTCGCTACGACCAGACCGGAGACAATGCTTGGTGACACCGCTGTTGCGATGAATCCGGCTGATAAACGCGCCGAATATCTTATTGGTAAAAAAGTACGCCTTCCGATTGTAGGCCGCATCATCCCAATTATTGCCGATGAGCACGTTGTGCTGCCCGACGCCGACAGTGACGATGAAAAAGCGCGGTTTTCCACAGGCTTCTTAAAAGTTACACCGGCCCACGACCCGGACGACTGGGAAATTGGCCAAAGACACGGACTTCAAATAATCAATGTTATGGCGCCCGATGGCTCGATTAGCGATAAGTACGGCTGGGAGGATGCCTCTGAGCCGGAAGCACAAAATTTGCTCGATATGGATCGTTTCGAGGCACGCGAAGCTATCGTCGAATGGTTCCGGCAGGAAAAACTTCTCGAAGATGTTCGCGAATACTCCCACGAAGTCGGACACAGCTATCGCAGCCATGTCCCTATCGAGCCGTATCTCTCCGACCAGTGGTATATCGCCGTTAAAGAACCAATCGAACACCTGAAGGATAAATTCGGCGAAGGTCTCATCGAGGGAACCGACGTCCCGCTGAACTCCCTGGCCGGCCTGGCCTTAAAACCATTACTCGATGACCGCCTGCGATTTATCCCGGACCGCTATGCCAAAACCTACCAGGCCTGGCTGGAAAACCTCCGCGATTGGCCCATAAGTCGGCAGCTCTGGTGGGGGCACAGAATACCCGTATGGGCAATCGAGTTCTCGCATGCACGTTACAGAGGCCCCGACGAGTCGCGTGAAGAGGCAATGAAACAACATGATCAAGAATGTGAAACTCATGTGCAAAAATTTTTGGAACTATGTGGGGTCAACTTCGACAATGAAGTCGCATCTTTCCGTTCTGACAGGCTCATTGAAGGGACTTTCCCATTTTATGTTTGCGGGAAAACTGAGAAGGTAGATGAGATATTAGAATTGACAAGTAAAATTCTCAGCCACAAAGGTGGGCAAGGTGTATCAAGAGAGCAACTCAAACAATATGTGGCAGATAACGACAAATTCAAAGCGAAATATGGAGATGATGCATTTAAATACATTGGAAATCTTCGTCAGCGAATTACGACCTGCACACGAGATGAGGATGTTCTCGATACATGGTTTTCCTCGGCATTGTGGCCGTTCAGTACGATGGGCTGGCCGGATGACACACCTGAACTGAAAACATTCTATCCGGGTGATGTCCTATGTACTGCACGCGAAATTATAACCTTATGGGTTTCGCGGATGGTAATGATGGGCCAATACTGCCGCGGCGATATTCCGTTCAGCGATGTTTATATTCATGCGATGATACAGGATGGGCAGGGGCGTAAAATGTCCAAGAGTCTGGGCAACGGCATAGATCCATTGGTAGCTATCGACAGTCACGGGGCCGACGCGATGCGTTTTACCCTGGCCAGTATGACCACGGACACGCAGGATATTCGTATGCCGGTCGAATCAATGATACTGCCCGATGGCCGCCGGGCCAATACTTCTCCGAAGTTCGACATCGGCAGAAACTTCTGTAATAAGCTCTGGAACGCCTCGCGTTTTGCCATGATGAATCTCGAAGGGCTTAATCCTGACGAATTCGACCCTGACCGAATGGATATTACCGACCGCTGGATTCTTTCCCGCTTGGCTAAAACGGTCTCCGAGGTAACGGAGTCTCTGAATAAGTTTAAGTACAGTGAGCCGCTGGCCGGCCTTTACAGATTTTTCTGGAACGATTTTTGCGACTGGTATCTGGAGTGGGCCAAGCCGAGAATGCAGGATGAGCGGAAAAAGCCGATTGCTCAAAATGTCTTGGCTTATGTACTGGACCAGACCCTGCGCCTCTTGCATCCCTTTGTGCCGTTTATCACCGAGGGAATATTCCAGAAGCTGAACGAAATCGCACCGATAAGAAAGCTCGGGGATTTAGCCGATGCTCAAGAGGCAAAAGCATTAGTTGTTGCCCGGTGGCCCGATGAATTAAGTTCCATGTTAGATAATGAAGCTCAAGAACAAATTGCAACTGCCCAAACCGTGGTTCGGGCGATAAGGGACATCAGGAATAAATACAACAAGCAGCCGAGTGAAAAATTAGTGGCCTCAGCAAACTCACCACAGGAAATAGCCGATGTCCTAAACTCGAATAGTGGACTCATCTGTCAGTTGGCGGGCTTAAAAGAATTTAATGCATCGCATACAAGCGAAAAGCCATTAAATGCAGCGGCAATGATTGTTGATCAGATGCAAATCTATCTCCATGAAGCGATAGACGTAAAAGCTGAAAAGCAGCGGCTCGAAAAACAAAAGCAGCAAATCGAAAAGGCCAAAGAGGCGGTCGAAGCCAAGCTGGCTAATGAAAATTTTGTAAATAAAGCAAAGCCGCAAGTAGTTGCTCAAGCTCGCAGCAGGCTGGCTGAGTTGTCCAAGCAGTTAAAAACCGTTGAAAAACACCTTTTGGAATTAGAAAATAATGAATGAACTGATGCGTAAAGGAAAAGCTCCGAAGGCCCACATACTTATGAACTCATATACGCATTCACGCATATAATTAGCAAAGGCGGTGCCAAAATGGAAATGGAAGCCGAACTATCGCGTATAATCATTAATGAGATGTCAGACCAGCAGGTGATTGTCATAAAAGAGCGTCACGGCGATAGGAGTTTCCCCATCGTTATCGGCATAGTCGAGATTTTTGCTATCGACCGCCGCTTAAAGGGTATTGAGCCCCCGCGTCCGATGACACATGATTTATTGGCCAATGTAATTGAAAATCTCGGCGCTAAAATAGAAAAGATAGTTATAAACGACCTGCTCCAACACGTCTTTTTTGCCAAAATTCATCTGAGTGTTAACGGCCGAACAATTGAAATTGATTCCCGGCCTTCGGATGCGATTGCTTTATGTGCTGCTACGAAAGCCCCTATTTACGTTGCTGAGCATGTTTTTGAGAAGACTTCTCAGTGAGGAAAGTCGAAACAATAAGCAGCCCAACTCCGATGCAAAGCAGGCTGTCTGCGACGTTGAAAGTTGGCCAATGCTTATCGCCGATATAGACATCGATAAAATCGCGAACCAGGCCGTCGTTAAAAATCCTGTCGTAAAGATTGCCGCAGATACCGCCTGTGAATAGGCCAAGGGCAATATGGATCGACCTGTATTGTGTTCCGCTAAAAAGAAAAACTCCCAATACTACCATCAGAGCAACAATTGATATAGCTGTCAGAAGATAAGCTTTACCGGAGAATGTGCTGAAAGCCGCTCCGTCGTTTAACGCAATTATAAATCGTAAAAATCCATCGATAATTGAGACACTGTGAGATTGTTCCCTGCCTAACCAGTCGAAGGCCGCCTTTTTACTCCATAAGTCCAGCAACAATCCTCCTATTGCTATGGACCAGAAAATAAGATGTGCTTCCAAATCCGGCAGCGCGCCGGATGAGCGACTCAAAGGGGCCCGCTCAATGCTCGACTGAGCACTGCTTTCTTCTGTCTTGGTTTCTGTCATAATCGGCCTTATCTGTATTTGTGGGCTGTAATAATTTATCAACTCTATATCGCACTTTGAGTATTTTCTAATTTGAGGCACAATTATATCACTCTAATCACTGTCGTCAAAAAACTTTTAGTAACTAAAGGGCTTTTTTGACATAAGAAGAGATTTTTCAAATCTCCAAATTGGGAATTGACAATCAACATTAAATAATCAATAATCATTAATCATTTAATGAGCCCGGGTGGCGGAATAGGCAGACGCGCTAGCTTGAGGGGCTAGTGACCTTAGGG